>WTAT01000520.1 GCA_013139415.1 Desulforhopalus sp. | reverse complement strand
TCCCGGCTTTCTTCCCGTTTACCGGGGTCAGTTATCATTCATCAATTGATAACCTCCAAAAAACATAAAAACCTGGATAGCTAAGTAAAGATAATCATCTACGAGGCGTGGAATTAATCTATTATTTCGGTGTGATGGCGTACTGGTGTACATCGTAATGGCAGGTTAATTGAAATAACAAGGCAGATAAGCGTAGACTTCGGATGAAGGTTTTTTTACAACGGCACATCAACTTAAAAGGAGCAATCATGTTCATGGATCTTTTGCGCACGAGAAGAAGTGTCAGACAATTTCAGGACAAGCCGGTGGAAAAGGAAAAAATCGATCTTCTGGTCGAGTCAATGCTTCGTTCACCATCTTCGAGAGGTCTCAATCCCTGGGAATTTGTGGTTGTCAGCGATCCCCGAACCCTTGAGGGCCTCGCAATAGCCAAACCTCATGGTGCCTCGTTTATTAAAAATGCTCCGCTGGCTATTGTGGTGTGTGGGGATCCTGCCAAGAGTGATGTATGGGTTGAGGATTGTTCGATTGCAGCCCTTATTTTGCACCTGACTGCAACGGACCTGGGATTGGGCAGCTGTTGGGTTCAGCTCCGCAAGCGTGAATATGATGCACAGACGACATCGGAAGAATACGTTAAAAAGCTTCTGGGACTTCCAGAGAATATGGCGGTTGAAGCGGTCATTGCGATCGGCTACGGCAAAGAGGATAAGCCCGGCCATTCCAGGTCCTCCCTGCTCTTTGAAAAGGTGAGCTATGAGAAATATGGACAAAAAGGGTGAGCCGTGAGGTGTCAGGTATGAGGATTAAGAGAGAGTATGTTGGTCTAGAATTTTCGAGAGGTACTCTATGAGTTCGTATTATAAGGACCCCGATCCTGCGGAAACCCAGGACTGGATTGACTCCCTTGAGGGAGTTATAAAACAGGAAGGCAGTGAAAAAGCGGACTATCTCCTCTGTCGTTTGACTGACATAGCCCGGGCTCTCGGGGTATCCACATCTCCCGGACTGCTGACCCCCTACTCCAATACCATCCTGCCGGATCATGAAGATAGTATTCCGGGCGATTCTCTGCTTGCCAGAAACGTTGCAGCCTACGTACGCTGGAATGCTATGGCCATGGTGGCAAGAGCCAATAAAGACGGCAAGGGGCTAGGGGGGCATATCGCCACTTATACCTCGGTTTCGGCTATGTATGAGGTTGGCTATAACTGGTTTTTTCGAGGACCAAATGCAGCCTATGGGGCCGACATGATTTATTTTCAGGGGCATAGCTCTCCGGGGATCTACGCCCGCGCCTTTGTCGAAGGCAGACTGAATGAAGAGCAGTTAAAAAATTTCCGTCAGGAGGTCGGTGGGCATGGTCTTTCCTCCTACCCACATCCCTGGCTGATGCCGGACTTCTGGCAGTTCCCCACCGTCTCCATGGGGCTTGGCCCGATGGCCGCAATCTACCAGGCACGTTTCATGAAATATATGGACAGCCGTGATCTCAAGGAGGCAGGCGACAGAAAGGTCTGGGTCTTCATGGGAGATGGGGAATCCGACGAGCCTGAGTCGCTGGGAGCACTGTCGCTTGCTGCCCGTGAAAACCTTGATAACCTTATTTTTGTGGTCAACTGCAACCTGCAGCGGCTTGACGGGCCGGTACGAGGTAACGGCAAAATCATTCAAGAGCTGGAGGGCCGTTTTCGGGGTGCCGGTTGGCATGTCATTAAATTGATCTGGGGCACCGAGTGGGATGTGATTTTACAGCGGGATACAGAAGGTTTGCTGATAAAAAAATTCGGCACCATGGTGGATGGCGATTTTCAGACCATTCGAGCCCGGGGGCCGGAATACCTGCGAGAGAAAGTTTTCGGCGACGATCCTCGTCTAATGGCTCTGGTGGAAGATATCAGTGACAGCGAGCTCTGGCAGCTGACCCGGGGCGGCCATGATCCTCGCAAGGTGTATGCTGCGTATTCCGCGGCCATGCAGTTTAAAGGAAAACCCACTGTCATTCTGGTTAAGACTATCAAAGGATTTGGTATGGGCCAGGCTGGTGAGTCGGTGATGGTTGCCCATAACGTGAAGAAGATGGACGTTGACTCCCTGAAAGCATTTCGGGACAAATTTCATGTGCCCCTGGAAGATGATCAGTTGACCGATCTTCCTTTCATCAGACCACCTGTGGGCAGTCCTGAAGAGTTGTTTATCAAAGAGCGTCGGGAGGCGCTGGGCGGGCCGGTTCCTTATCGGGATACTGTTCATAACACCCTGTCGCCCCCGCCTCTTAGCAACTTTAACGCTTTACTCAAGTCATCAAAAGAGAGGGAATTGTCTACGACCATGGCCTTTGTACGGTTGCTCGGTACGCTGATAAAAGATAAAGGTATCGGCAGGCATATCGTACCGATCATCCCGGATGAGGCTCGTACCTTTGGTATGGAAGGATTGTTTCGTCAGCTGGGGATTTATGCACCCACCGGACAGCTCTATGAACCACAGGATTCTGAAACAGTTTCCTGGTATAAAGAGGATCCGAAAGGGCAGATACTGGAAGAGGGCATTACCGAAGCCGGGGCTATTTCCTCGTGGCTTGCTGCGGCTACCGCCGACGCTAACTACGGGGTGCCGATGATCCCGTTTTATACCTTCTATTCCATGTTTGGCTTTCAGCGGATTGGTGACAAGCTATGGGCCGCAGGAGACAGCCGGGCGAAAGGTTT
>WTAT01000537.1 GCA_013139415.1 Desulforhopalus sp. | reverse complement strand
GCGATCATTCACTAATATCTTAAATAGAAGGGAAAAGAGGATAGGTGAAACGGGAGGAGAAGGTTATTTCGGTGGATCGCAGAAATAGCGATAAATAGATAATGCGGCTTTTTTTTACGTGAAGCTACGTTTTTCGGTTGATGGTCCTTATGATGGTATGACCGAGCAACTAAAAAACAAATAAATAAAAATCAACAACATACAATGGTCATTGGCGGAGAGGGAGGGATTCGAACCCTCGGTGGAGTCTAACCCCCACACTCGCTTAGCAGGCGAGCACCATCGGCCTCTCGGTCACCTCTCCACTCAATAAAATTTATGGCGGAGGAAGTAGGATTCGAACCCACGGTACTTTCGTACAACGGTTTTCAAGACCGCCGCCTTAAACCACTCGGCCATTCCTCCGTGGTGGACTTTCTACCATTTGAACATATTTATGTCAACAATATGAATTCTAAAATAATTCATTCTGTACTAAAATATCTCATTTTTTACAGTTAATCACATTTTTGTAATATATGTTCGATAAATAAGCAAAGTTTTGTTACTATCCATCAAAATTTTTCGGAAACTCTCTTCTCTTAAAAAAGATTCTTTACTGATATGACAGATAATAGTGATATTTCAAAACAGTTGGAAGATTTAACTGCGCTTTATGAAATTACCAAACAGCTTGCTTCATCTCTGGAATTGCGGGATTGCCTTGAAAAGACAATGCAGATCCTCTCTGAAATGAAGCTTATGGAAAATGGGACGGTGACTATCGTCAATCCTACTACGGGTAAACTCGAAATTGAGGTTGCTCATGGTTTGACCGCTGAGGGCAGGAAGAGGGGAAAATATAAAATTGGCGAGGGGATCACAGGCAGAGTTGTTGCAACTGGTGAACCAATTATAGTGCCCCAAATTTCAGAAGAGCCATTATTTTTAAACAGAACGAGGGCAAGAGGAAATGTAACTGAACAAAAGAGCTCATTTTTATGTGTTCCTATCAAGGACGGTCTAAACGTTATAGGGACACTCAGTATCGACAGATTATACCAGGATGGAATAGGGGAACAGGCGAACACTGATCTTCAGTATTTAACCGTTCTCTCAAGTATTATAGCCCAAACCGTAGTCCGTATCCAAAAGGTCAATAAAGAAACAGAAGAGCTGTATACAGAAAATCTAAAGCTAAAAAGAGAACTTTCCGAAAAAAATAAAATTAACGATATAATCGGTAATTCCAGCAGAATGCAGGATGTCTACGAGATGATTCACCGGGTTGTTGATTCAAACGCCACCGTTCTTCTTCGCGGTGAATCAGGTACTGGAAAGACACTTGTTGCCAAAGCTCTGCATTATAATGGTAAAAGAAGAGCTAGACCATTTATCGTAGTTAACTGCTCTGCTCTTCCAGAAACCTTGCTTGAATCTGAACTTTTTGGTCATGAGAAAGGTGCATTTACCGGTGCAACAGACCGTAAAATTGGTAGATTTGAACAAGCGGAAGGTGGAACACTATTTCTTGACGAGATAGGAGAAATTAGTAATTCTGTGCAGGTAAAACTACTCAACGTCGTTCAGGAAAGGACATTTCAAAGATTGGGTTCTACTAAACAGCTCACTTGTGATGTACGTCTTGTTGCAGCTACAAACAGGGATCTTGAAAATGCTGTTGCCGATAAATATTTTCGTGAAGATCTCTACTATCGACTCAATGTTTTTCCAGTCTATATGCCACCACTCCGCGAACGACGAACTGATATTTTGCTGATAGCAGAATTCTTCCTTGAAAAATATGCCAAAGAAAACAACAAAAATATTAGGAGGATATCTACTTCTGCTATTGATATGCTCATACAGTATCATTGGCCGGGGAATGTTCGAGAATTGCAAAACTGCATAGAACGCGCCGTCATCATTTGCGACGAAGATACTATTAAAGGAATACATCTGCCTCCCACTCTCCAGACTGCCGAGTCATCAAAAAGAGAAAATCCATACTCTTTATCTGTGGCAGTTGAAAATTTTGAAAAAGATCTCATTGTTGAGGGATTGAAACGAAATAATGGTAATCAAACAAAGACTGCTAAAGATCTCGATACCAGTCTTCGAATTATCAATTATAAAATTCACCAATACAATATAGACCCTAAAAATTATAAGATTTGAAGCACATGAAGGTATTTCTACATGTCTGTTGCGGTCCCTGTACTATATATCCACTCACCGTATTGCGAGAAAAAGGTGCAGAGGTCACCGGCCACTTTTTTAACCCGAACATTCATCCATTCAAAGAATTCAAACGCAGGCTCTCTACCTTGCAGGACTACGCCAAGGATACCAGGCTTCCTCTGGTACTTGACACAAAGTATGGGCTCACCGATTTTATTCGTAAGGTAGCATTTCATGAAGCTGAACGATGCAATATCTGCTATCTTGTACGACTTGAAAAAACTGTCTCGCTGGCAAAAGAAGAGGGATTTGACGCATTTTCTACAACCTTGCTCTATAGCAGGTATCAGCGGCATTCCCACCTTATATCTTTATGCGAAAAACTCTCTCTAAAGTATCAAATACCCTTTTATTACGAAGATTTTAGGGAAGGGTGGCAATATGGTATTGAAGCATCCAAAGAACTTGAAATGTATCGTCAACCATACTGTGGCTGTATCTACAGCGAACAGGAACGTTATGACAAAAGTCTCCGTAAAAAATAATTTTTTATCCTCAGTATTATAGGTATACATCATGCTCTCTATCTTGGTTATAGCAACACGAAATAAAAATAAGCTTCGTGAATTTCGCGAAATTCTAAAAGATTTGCAGATTGAAATCCAATCTCTCGATGATTTCGGACCAACTCCGGAAGCAATTGAAGACGGTGAAACCTTCGATGAAAATGCCTATAAAAAGGCCATTCGTACTGCAAAAGTACTGGGTCTTCCTGCGATAGCAGACGATTCCGGTCTGGTTGTTGATGCTCTAAATGGCGAACCGGGTGTTTACTCAGCTCGTTATGCGGGGGAAAATGCCACAGATGAAGAAAACTGCAACAAACTGCTCAATGCACTACAAGGGGTTGAAAACAGGAAGGCTCATTTTCAATGCGTTCTTTCTATTGCTGTTCCGTCTGGCCCAGCTTTGACCTATGAAGGAAAATGTGATGGGGTCATTATTGATGATAAAAGGGGAGATAACGGGTTTGGTTATGATCCTATTTTTTATTTTGAGGAATTCGGTAAAACTTTCGCTGAGCTGTCAATGGAGGAAAAGAATAAGGTGAGCCATCGGGGCAAAGCATTAACCGAAGTAAAAGCCGAAGTCAGTATGATAAAAAAATGGCTTGAGCAGAGATTACTAGAAGAGAAGCCGCCTAAACCGGATCATAGTGAATTTGAACATAAAGATTGGTCAGATGAGCTGTAATAAATAACCCAGGTAAACGGGAAAATAAGCCGGGACTTTTTTTAGTACCCCCTTGAGGGGTGTAAGTGCCTTGGTGGTCACTTTAAGTATCCAATTTCAATACACCCTCCAGATTTCTTGTTTTTTGCACCCCTCAAGGGGGTATTGAAAAGAATGACAGGAAATCTGGAGTAAGGCACTAAAAGTACCTCGAACAATTGATGGACGCCCCACCAAGAATCTCTATTCCATGATGCGACTGATGATCCCCCAACAGATGCACGACCTGACCGGCGAACAGGCTGTTGAAAGCGGACTTGAACCAGCAGCGGCATCACCGCAGTCACTTTGATCAATTCGACGATAGTCTGATTCAGCGCTATATGAGCAAAAAAGAAGGGTGAAGGAAGTTTTTTACGTATACAAACAGAGTTTCTGCGATAAAAAGTGTTCGTTTAAAACTTTATCGACGAAAAAGTGAATTCAATCCACAGTACGTGTCCATTCAAAACCTCTTGCATGATGCTCCTTTAAAAAGGAACACCACTCTTCCCAGGTGGCATGTTCACCATATTCATTAAGAAATGCTGTAATCACCATTGCTTTTTCACTTGCAGTACACTTTTCCCATTTCTCTGAAAAGTCATCCATCCGTGCTGGGGTATGCATAATGACCTCCGGAGCGTGAATGATACTAAACCAAGCCGATTTTTTTCCAATGACTTTCAATCTCAAGTTTTTCTTTGAGAAAATTCAAAAAAAAATCTTCATAGTTTTTCTCTCTCCGAAGTTCCTGGTATTCATTAATCATGGCCATTCGGGCAAGGTTGTCGTAACTACCCATTTTAATGAATAAATCTTCTTGCTGTCCTTCAGTCACCATGCATAGCTCCGTCTTGAGGTTATGAATGCAGACCGAAGTATACAAAGCAGCACTTACAAAGATCTTACATTGATGGAAAAAAACTGAATTCGTGTAAATTTGCACTTATACACAGAAATATTTTAAGGATGAAATGACCGTTAATCTCTAGGTTGAATCGAATTTACCACTCCATTTGGGGGAGGGGGCGGTCTCCGCCTTAAGATTGTCTGGAATTACTGAGATGTCGGTTCGATAGAGAACGATAATTCCAGGAGTGTTGAACTGAGCAGTTTGCAATAATCAGGCAGCAGGAATATTTTGAATCAATGCTGTAGGCAAGCTCTAGAGTGGAAAGAATCGTTTTTAACGAGTAGAATATCTGCTTTGAAAGAGGATCAACTTGTGGGGAAACAACAATGAAGCTGACTTTTGATATTTTGATACTCCTGGCAATTTTGACTATTACCGGCTGTGCGAGTTCAAAAAAACCGGTGCTCTATCCTAATCAGCATCTGAATGCCGTCGGTCAATATCAGGCGGATGCTGACATCCATGCCTGCATGCGAGCCGCTGAGGCTAGCGGAGCCAATGCGGGCAAGGGCGAGGAACTTGCCAAGAATACGGCCAGGGCCGGTGCCGTTGGAGGAGCAACTGGTGCTGTTGTCGGTGCGATTTCTTCGAGTTCCAGTACCGGCCGAGGTGCCGCTATTGGAGGTGCCGGAGCCGCCACAGCAACTTTGGTCGGAGGCGCCTTCAAGAGTTCAGAGCCTACACAGGTCTATATCAGATTCGTAGATCAATGTCTGCGAGATAAAGGCTACCAACCGATCGGCTGGAGATAAGGACTTTACAGATATAAGGATACTTTGAAAAATTTGGAGTTTCGTGTAACGAAGAGTTTGAGCGAAAAGGCAGTTTTTCAAGGTGGCCACAAAGTGTCCAACGATAAATAACCGTCGCGATGTTTAATCATGGTACAGCTTTATTTAGATGAATATGTAAAAAATTTGATTGGTCGAACGGTTTGTATAGCCTGTCGCGAGGGAATTCTGCGCGATCATTTCAATGAGATTGTTGCGGATATTAAATTTTTGGTGAGAAAAGATATAGGAACCACATTCTTTCACAACCTCCCACATCGGGTTGCTAACCAGAAATTATTGCGAAAGCTGGAAATGAGGCTGCCGGCAACCAACCTTATCAGGATTGCCCCGGAACTAGATTTTTACCAAGCAGTTTTAGGACATCCAGATACTATTTACAAACTCATTTTTCTTGAGCGTCGGTACCTTATTGATAATAATGGAAATAAAATCAATGCACTTACCACGGGTAGGGTCAGGGAGGCATCGGCAGATTTTGGCGATCTCATCGCCAACGTGAATTTTAGAGCCACCATGAACCGGCTCTGCGAAAAGATAGAAGCAGGGCACTGCGAGCGTATTCATATCCTGCCCGCCGGCAAGAACACAATCAAGTACGAGTTGTTTACTGTAGAAGGGACCGGGACGATGATAGCCGATAACTTCATCGAGGAATTCCGGCAGGTGCAAACCGATGAGGATGTGGCCATTGTGCATCGCATTCTCTCCATGTATAAACGTTCAGGATTCTTGAAACCTCGAAATAAAGACTATCTGAGCCGAAACCGGCAACGATTTTTTGTGACGGCCATTGATGGCATTGTGGTCGGTTGCATGGAACAGAAGGTGATTGATGAGAGGACCGTGGAGTTGGGTGCAGTAGCTATTTCTACGCGCTTTCGAAACCAAAGGGTCGGGGTGTACACTGTGGATGCTTTTATGCGGACAATGGCGGAGCAGGGCTACAGTCGCTTTATTTCTTTGACGAAAAACCCCCGCCTGCAGGCCCTTTATCTGCAGTTAGGCTTTGTCGAGGAGAGTCCGCCGGAATACAGCCAGCGCCAGAGCGAAAGTCCCGATGTGAAGATGTTTTACCAAGCTGTCGATTCACACGATTTTTCTGATTTTGTTACGTGACGCTCCTGTAAACCTATCCCATTTCAACCCCACTGAAAAGAGTACCCCTCAAGGGGGTATTGAATTGAATGACAGGCTTTCAGGAGTACTCAGTTTAGTGCCCCCTTGAGGGGTAAGGCACTAAATGGCGCAAAGCCGATAGGCTTAGGAGTAAAATTTTTGAAAGCAAAAGGCCCCGCAAACCTTCTCCAGGTTTGACGGGGCCTTTTGCATTGTCTGTTTGATTTTGGACTCGATACACCATCTGCCAATATTTCTTGGCAAGCAAATTGTGGTAAATACAATTGCAAGATTCCACCTGAAAGATTAACCTTCATTGAATTAAACAGCTCTTGGTTGCGAAACCTTTTATAGGGTTCTTTATAGGGTTCCCCTAGAACACGACTACATAGTTTCCGGATGGGAACTACTTATCACCTCACCCATGCACGGGAATTATTGTAGAGGCAAGAAATTTTCATGAAATGTCTCCTTCTATTATTTATCCTGATCTTTAGTTCAGGAGTCTGCGTTGCAAAAGAAGTCCAGGTGATCTTTGCCACTGGAGAGTGGCCACCGTTTTCTTCTGAAGACCTGCCGGAATATGGTACGGCAACTGCTCTTGTTTCCGCTATTTGTAAGGCAGGGGGAATTCAACCCAAATATGAATTTTATCCATGGAAGCGAGCCGAACTCAAGGTTGTAAGCGGTGAGATATTTGCGGCATTTCCTTATGCAATTTCAGAAGAGAGAAAAAAAATCTATGATTTCTCTGATACCCTGTTCTATGGCGTTAACGTGTTCGTGCATTACGAGAAGAACCTGCATAGCCGTGTAACAATAACGTATAACACTCTTGATGATTTACAGGGATATCGGATAGGAGGCATCAGCGGCTCATTTTTAAAACCCGCATTATCGCATGCTGGCCTGAACTATGAACCAACGACCGCTCTTGATCAATCTATCCACAAACTTGTTGCGGGACGAATCGACCTGTGCATCCACGACAAAGTCTTTCTCTATGATGCCATCATGCGCTTGTATCCTGAAAGAATAGGACATTTCAGGTTCTTGCCGAAACCTTTCGGGGAAAAAATGCCAACGGCTCTCCTTGTTTCAAGGGCTTATCCTGGTGCAGAAGAGATTCTCAAAAAATTTAACAGGGGGCTGGCAGTTATCAGGCAGAATGGAGTATATGACCGTATTATCGCAAAATATAACATGGTAAGATAAGGGGTATGGTGTAATTTCGTGATATTAAAGGTTACGCCGTCTGGGGAGAGAAGGTAATAATCAGGAAAATCCATTCGAAGATACAAGGTAAAAGTCTGGCATATTTAAGAAATTCGTCACAATTCATTGATAGATATTCAGATATTTTCTACGAAGGAAATACGGTGGGAACGATACTGATCGTGATGTCACGAGAAAGTGTCAAGGCTCAATTCGCTATTAGTGTTTTGAGAATAATTGCTCTCACCATATTTTTGATAATTGCAATTGCCGTAACTTCACTGATCATTACCAGAAAGTATATAACCAGACCCCTGTTAAAACTTCAGGGCGCGGCATCGTCCATTTCTCTGGCCATATTTTTAAGTGAAGCGGAGATGCCGGCCAGGGGGGTGCGTATTTCATGCTCAAGGTTATCGGCCATTTTTTCACGATATTCCGTCTGAATTTTCAGCTGGTTGAGCATGGTTGTCAGGGTCCTGGAGAGGTCACCAGTCTCGTCACGGGCTGCGATCGGTAAAATAGTCGCCTGGATTCGTCCACTTTCGCTGATGGCCGATGCGGCCTGGCTGCCCAGGCGTCGAATCCGGGAGGAGCCAGGGCTAAAGATCGGACATTGATTGTCTGATTCTCCTGCTATTATTCGACTTCTCGTCTTCTTGTCTTAAATTGTAAGTGTAGAATTGTTGCTTCCCTTATGACGATACTGTTTTTGTAAAGTATGTGATTTACAGTTAATAAATTATCCAGAGACTGGCGTAGTCTTTGCGGTACTACCGGTGTAATGATATTCAGGGAAAAAACCGACAAGGGGGCCGAACATGAGAGATATCAGACGAATTGTTGTTCCTGTAGATTTTGCCTACCACACTGAAGAACTGGTTGGGTATGCAGCATATCTGGCCGGAGAATTGTCAGCAGTCATCCAATTTATACATGTTGTGGAGTTTTATCCGGGTAATTCCATGATAGCCCTGCCGTATATTCAGCAATATGAAGAAAAGGTGCTTGCTGATGTAAGAACGCATATGTCAAATCTTCTTGAGGACAATAGTGAGAGATGCAGAGGATGTACCGGCGAGGTGGTTATTGGAGATCCGGTCGAGAAAATAGTTGAATTTGCCAAGGCTCAGGACTCAGACTTGATTATTATGAGCACCCATGGTTCTAAAGGACTGGAAAAGATCATGCTGGGCAGTGTGGCCGAACGTGTCTTGAAGCGGGCCCATTGTCCTGTGCTGATCATGAATCCTTTCAAAAAGCAGTTTCGCTGATTACTTTTTCAGTTGTTTTTGACCAATGAGGTTGATATTCTTGTGCTGCATAACATCCCCGTTTACCGGGGTTAGTAAGCATTTCCCCTGCGGGGATTTGCAGCCATAATTGAGGTTTTTCTTTTCTAACCCCGGTAAACGGGAAAATAAGCCAGGACTCAGTTTAGTGCCCTCTTGAGGGGTAAGGCACTAAACGGCGATGACGCGTCGTAGTTTTTTATAAAAAAGTGAAGGTATTTGCAGCAAGCGATATATCCTTCCGGTGCTAATGTGAGGTGAAGCTATTAAGGTCATTCATTCCGTACAAGAGATGCAGGATCGGGCCGACAAATTGAGGTGTTCCGGCAAAACGATGGCTTTTGTGCCTACCATGGGATATCTGCATAAAGGCCATTTGTCACTGTTGCGAATTGGAAAACAAAAAGCTGACGATCTGGTTCTCAGTATTTTTGTCAATCCTGCCCAATTCGGGCCTAATGAAGACCTGGGCTCTTATCCCCGTTCTCTGGAACGAGATTTGGACATGGCGAAACAAGAGGGGGTGGATGCGGTCTTTGTGCCAACAGACAAGGCGCTCTATCAGGAGGGGTATCAGACGTATGTGGAGCTGGAAAAATTGCCGGGCCATCTCTGTGGTCTCTCAAGACCGGTGTTCTTTAAAGGCATCACAACGGTGGTGACCCAGCTGTTCAATATTGTCAAACCCCACGTCGCAGTTTTCGGGGAAAAGGATTTTCAGCAACTGGCTATTATCAGACAAATGGTGAAAGATCTCAAATTTGATATTGAGATTATCGGGGGTCCCATTGTCAGGGAAGATGATGGGCTGGCTATGAGTTCCAGAAATGCTTACCTTGAGGACCACATGCGTCCAGCTGCTTTGAGTTTGTCCCGGGCCCTTGAAAACTCTCGAAAAATGGTAAAAAGTGGCATTCTGGATGCAAAATTGATCGCTGACCAGGCAGCTGAAATGATCTCAGTATTTCCAGAAATTACAATTGATTATATCTCAATTTGCGATCCATTGACTCTCGATGCCGTGGAGATGATCGAAGGAAGAACACTCATAGCACTTGCTGTGGGCTTGAACAAAATCCGGCTTATCGACAATACAATTCTGGAGGTCTGATTTTC
>WTAT01000191.1 GCA_013139415.1 Desulforhopalus sp. | reverse complement strand
GATCAATCAGGCTCTGTGCAAGGGTTGTGGCCTGTGCGTGGCCTCCTGCAGGTCCGGGGCAATCGATCTCAAGGGGTTCGAAGATAAGCAGATTTTTGCAATGATTGAAGAGTTGTAAATAGCTGGTCACTGTGGGAGCGGCTTTCCGCGACCTGCCTGTCCCGGGCGTAGTCCCGGGGAGCCTGCCTGCTCTGAGCTTGTCGAAGGGTCGAAGGTTTAGCCGCGATTGATTGCTGGCTTAATGCCTGTAAGGTCGTGGCTGGAAAGCCACTCCCACAGTATTTGAAAAAGGTCAAGGTCGAGAATATGTCCAAACCAGGAAATGGAAATTGGCAGCCCAAAATAGTTGCCTTCCTCTGCAATTGGTGCTCCTACGGCGCCGCAGATCTTGCCGGTGTGAGCCGATTGAAGTATCCGCCAAACATCAGGGTAATCCGGGTGCCCTGCACTGGCCGGATGAATCCCAAGTTTCTTTTGGCAGCTTTCCGACAGGGTGCAGACGGGATCTGGGTTTCCGGCTGACACCCGGGAGACTGCCATTACCTGGAAGGTAATTACTACGCCAGAAGAAAATTTACCCTGTTTAAGAATCTCATAGAATACATGGGTATCGAATCTGGCCGGCTCCATTTCTCCTGGATTTCTTCGGCCGAAGCCGGCAAGTTTGTCGATCTGGTCAAGGAGATAACCGATCAAGTAATGCAGCTGGGGCCGGCGCAGAAATTGATTAAGGAGCTGCCCTTAGAGGACAAATATTTAGCTGGCAGCAGGCAGGTGGCAGCAAGAGGTCGGAGGTCAGAAGACAGAAGTCAGAGGACAGAACACAGAAGACAGAGCATAGCGGGAGGAGATGAGCTATGAAATCCTTCTGTGGGAGCGGCTTCCCAGCCGCGATATCAAGGCTTTAACGACTTCAACGTTTTTAACGACCAAAATGGCTAAGGTGCAATGGTTGGGCTTGAGGTAGCATAAGTGGAACAAATTAAAGAAAAAATCATCCGGATAGCCCTGCGGCTACTAACCGAAAGACAGGTGGATGTAGTGCTGGGATTCCAGCGGGGCACCATTCCCATGACCACCCAGCCAATCCTGGTGCAGAACCCCGAACAGGTGGATCGCTTTCATTGGGATTCTTTTTGCGCCGCTAATATCGCCAACTATCTGCCACAGCGGCGAGATCGAATGGCTGTGGTGGCCAAGGGCTGCGACTCGCGCAATATTATCCTCCAAATCCTAGAAAATCAGATCAAGCGGGAACAGCTTTACATTATCGGTATCCCCTGCCAGGGAATGCTGGACCGACGTCGGGTGCTGGCGGAACTGAATGGCAGGCAGTTGCTCGGGATTCGAGAGACCCCGGACCATGTACACATCCTCGGCGAGGGCTTTGTTGAAACTCTGGAGCGAGCTAAATACCTTCAGGATAACTGCTCCATATGTAGTCACCGCAATCCGGTTATTTTTGACGAATTGGTGGCTGAACCGATCCAAGAGCAAAGTGGCGTAGACCGTTATAAAGATGTCCGCGCTCTTGAGGCGATGAGCGATGATGAGCGCTGGTGCCACTTCGAGGAGTTGTTCGCTCCTTGTATACGCTGCTACGCCTGCCGCAACGCCTGTCCCATGTGTTACTGCCCCACCTGTTTCGTTGACGAGTCTAATCCGCAGTGGTTGGGAAAGTCAGTTGACTCCACCGACACGAAAACGTTTCACTTTCTTCGAGCCTATCATCTGGCAGGACGCTGCACAGACTGCGGCAATTGCGAGCGGGCCTGCCCTATGCATATTAAGGTCAGGCAGCTCACGAAAAAGCTGGAAAAGGACATAAAAGAACTCTATGGCTATGAAGCCGGCTTGAACCGGGATCAGCGTCCACCTCTGGATACTTATCGTCCGGATGACCCCCAGGAGTTTATCAGGTAGTGAACTGCTAATCCTTTAATATAAACATAGATCGATACTACCTCCGGGCGGGGGTAAACCCCGCCCCTACCCTGAGCGATACCAAGGAATAGTAGGGGTGGGGTTTATCCCCACCCGCTGTGCTGACCACAAGCGATTCAATCGTATAGAGAGCTTTTCAGGCAGGACATTGCCAATGGCAAACAAAGTTATAAAGAAAACAGATCTGAGCGAGCTATTGAACCGATTGATGGGACACTACCGGGTATACGCGCCGGTTCGCCATCAGGGTATGACAAACTTCCAAGAAATCTCTGCTGCAGACCAGGTAGATCTCAGCCACGTCAATACCACTCTTTCGCCAAAATCCATCATGCTCCCGCAGTCGGAATCCATGTTTCAATTTACCTTGATGAAAACCAGTGACCAGGCCGGAATTCTGCGCGAGATCGAGAAAGATTTTTCTCCCCGGGTGATCTTTGCGATCCGCCCTTGCGATGCTAAGTCTTTTCAACTTTTGGATCTCAATTTTGACACACCCTCGTCCCGAGATCCCTGGTGGGTGGGGCGACGACAGTCCACCACTCTTGTTGGTTTGGGCTGTAACCAACCTTGCAGCACATGCTTCTGCACTTCAGTGGGAAGCGGTCCTTTTTCAACAGACGGCTTGGACCTGCTTCTCATAGACGCTGGTGATGAATTCGCCATTCAAACCCTAACCGAAAAAGGTAAGGAACTATTACTAAAAACAACAGTCGAAAGCGAAGGTTCTGAGGCTACTGCAAACGCGGTTCTGGCGCGACAAGAATCATCATTAAAAGCGATTAATTCTGCAGTTTACACTGAAAACCTGAAGCGACATGACGTCGAAGCACTCTTCGACGGGGACTTTTGGGATGAGCTGCATTTTGCCTGTATCAACTGTGGAGTCTGCACTTTTGTTTGCCCCACCTGCTGGTGCTTCGACATCCAAGACGAGGTGCATAAGGGTAACGGCATCCGCCTGCGAAACTGGGATGCCTGTATGTTCCCTCTCTTCACCCTGCACGGGTCAGGGCACAACCCCCGCGCCCAAAAACTGCAGCGGGTCAGGCAACGTTTCATGCACAAGCTCAAATATTTCGTCGACAAATATGACAGGGGCGTGGCCTGTGTGGGCTGTGGCCGCTGTGTTCAGCAATGTCCGGTAAATATTGATATTCGTCGTGTGTTTCACTTAATGAACGACTATACGGTTTAGCTGGCTCAACAGACTCAACCGGCCAAACAGACTTAACCCTAAAGGGAAGACATGGAAAACCCTTACCTTCCATATCCAGTGAGAATCGAATCGGTGGTTACCGAGACCGAAGATCGGAATCTCAAGACCTTCAAGTTGGTCTTCTTGAATGCTGAAGACAGGGAGAAGTTTAGCCATCGAGCGGGCCAGTTTGCCGAGCTCTCCATTGCCGGCAAGGGTGAAATTCCCATCGGCATAGCCTCTTCCCCCACGGAACAAGGCTACCTGCTCTTCACCGTCAACAAAGTAGGAGTAGTCACCGGTGCACTGCACCGGATGGTGTCTGGTGATATGATTGGAGTGCGGGGTCCTCTGGGCAATTGCTATCCATGGGAACAGATGGAAGGGAGTAACGTGGCAATCATCGGCGGCGGCTTTGCTTTTACCACTTTAAGGGCTTCCATCGTTTATATGTTACATCCCGACAACCGCAACCGCTTTGGCGATATTACTGTTATTTACGGGGCGCGCACCCCGGGCATGCTCCTGTACAAAGATGAATTGATAGCCTGGGAAAAGCGTGACGACATCCGAATGCATATAACCGTGGATGCCACTGATGACCCCAACTGGAAATACAACGTCGGGTTCGTGCCGACTATCACCCAGGAAAAGGCGCTGAGCGCCAAAGATACGTACGCAATTGTTTGTGGGCCACCCATCATGATCAAGTTTATCCTGCCGATCTTGAGCGAGTTGGGTTTTCCCCCGGAACGCATTATTATGAGCCTGGAGATGCGCATGAAGTGTGGTATCGGCATGTGTGGCCGCTGCAATATTGGCACCGAATACGTCTGCAAGGACGGACCCGTGTTCACTCTTGCCCAGTTGGCACAACTACCGAATGAGTTCTAGTCGTTGCTGATGTGGGATGTGTCCGAAATTTTGGGCTTGGTCCATTTAAAATATTTCTGGTAAGTTGAGTTTTCAGGACAATTACACGAATCAAGGAGAAAACCGTGGTCGAGCTAGACGATCTAAAAGCAATTATATTGTTAAGCCACCTCACCGATCCTATGTTGGAGAAGCTTGTCGATATAACCTTGACGACAGAACATAGAGCTGGTGACTACATTTTCCGAGAAGGTGACTATGCCCGATATCTTTATGCAATTATCGAGGGCAAAGTCGGGCTCGAACTGGAAAAGACCGTAAATGTCCCAGTGATGATGGATACCATCGGCCGCGGTCGCACATTCGGCTTTTCCGCTCTGATTGACACGGAGCAGAAAAAATACACCACCCATGCCCGGGTTTTAGCTGATACCAAGCTCTTTGCCTGGGAAGGCACTGAACTGGAAATGCTTTTCTATCAGCACTACGAGATGGGTTTCCTCTTCATGAAAAGAATTGCCAAGATTGCCAAGACCAGACTACAAATCAGAAACGTTCAATTCCTGGATATCTATGGTTAAACCACTCTCCCACCCTCTTTCTGGGTGAGTTGAAAAGACAATCTCAGTTTTCTCTCCCAAAAAGTCTTGCACTAAAGCAATCGGTTGAAGAGGAGAACCTTGTCCGGAACGAACAACTGGTCTTGCTTTCCAAAGGAAGTTCGGGATATAAGTGGGAGGTGTCCGAAGTAAGGTTAAGTCGAAAGGGGCAGAAGGTGGATTTGGAAAAAATCTTAGCCAAGCTCTCTGATAAAGAGCGAGAGTTCATTTCAATTCTCATTGAGAAAGATCCTTTGACTGGAGTGTACAATAGAAGAAAATTCGACAATGATATTGAACTACTCATTTCAATGTCAGATAGAACAACGAAAGGTTGTGCTTTACTCATCATTGATATCGACAATTTCAAAGACTTTAATGATAAGTTTGGCCATTTTGAGGGTGATCAACTCCTAAGATCGGTAACACAAAACATTGAACAGAGCCTGAGAAATTATGACAAGATCCATATCTACAGGTATGGCGGAGAAGAATTTGTTGTGATTATCCCAGATACAAGTGCCAACGACGCGCTCACGATAGGAGAGCGCTTAAGAAAGAATGTCAAGAAAGCTTGCGAAGTTACAATCAGCATAGGAATATCCCACTATAAAGAACTGGCTGGGAATATCAATGAGTTGATTACAAACGCCGACAAAGCATTATATGAAGCAAAAAGGGCGGGTAAGGATAGAGTCTTGCTTTATGAAAAAACTCCTTAGCATGTTACTATCGAGGATGCTAAGGCCGTTTCCACCCATGCCCAACTCATGCGGTCTTACCTTGGTTCAACTTTTGCATCCACCATTCTCAAGTGAATTGATGCCACAACCTCATCGGATGTGAGTTAACCCTAATGTTGCAGACCTACTCCGAGGAAAAACGCGCTATAGTGCGAGCCTAGCGATTTTTGCCGGTTTGGGTATGCAAGGTTAGAGTTAATGTGCTGAGCTTTGTAATAATTGCAAGCCATCATCCGACTACGAAGGGGGTGGTTAAACTACAACCTGGCGGTGCTGCCCGTTTGTTCCAACATGCAGGTGGCATGACTTCTCAATATTGGAGGCGCAACAAGGATGGCAATCATTGATCTTGCAAACGTTCGGGCAATAGTTGAAGTCGATGGCAAAGTGAGATGTATAAACTGTATCGACGGTGCTGATTACTGGAAGGGATGCCATCCCAAGGACGAGATCCTGGTCGGCCCAGAGGATCTGGAAGATCCTGACAAGCTTTACATCTGCGACTACTGTGAAAAAGAACTCTGATCATCCTTCACTGCTATTGTCAGATCACAGGACTGGTGGGGGAATAATCCTCTTGACCCCATTTGTCAGAGTAAGTACGCTCAGGAATGGTATCTTGCCGCTATCTGTTGAGGTGATTGCCAGGAAAACAAAAGTGAGCTAATAGAATTCCCTCTAAACTTTGCCTATGAAGCACCTCAAAAGTTACCAACTGAGTGGGAAGATGTGGCGAATAATTCCTTAGGTGCCATAATGATTGACCTCGAAAACATACTAACTCCTGCAGGCCGGAGTGGTCGATAAAAGATCAGTTTTGCAAAATAATTATTTTCATACTTGACAAAACAGGCCAAGAGTGTGGTAAATTCCAATCGCTGCGCTTTTAGGATTATCAGTTCATAGAATTCTCCAACCGCCCCGGTATTGTTCTTACCTACCCTACCCTTTTGTTTTTTGTGCAATCCCAGGAATAAGCCCGTATTATTCATGAATTGGAAAGATATTTATGAATAATCCGGGCAAGGCTTTCACGTGGCGTCACTTGAGCTCGATCTTTACCCTAACGTTGCATACCTGCGCCAAGAAAAAACGCGCAGCGGTTTTTG
>WTAT01000399.1 GCA_013139415.1 Desulforhopalus sp. | reverse complement strand
GCCTGGGGATACAAAATTTGCCTTCCGAATCATAACAAGCAGAATACTATAGACCAAAATAGTTATTCGAGCCATAAAAATCTCTCTGCATAGGTTTTGACTTTCACCTTGAAAGCGGTTATTTTCTTGAGCATTGTAAGGTCATAGATGCGTTATCATGGCGCTGAAAACCTGGCATCGTACGCAGTCCCTGTTTTTTCGTCGCTTACGCGGTAATATTAACCAAGAATAGTAATTGATAATTATGAAAGAAATACGTGTTGGTTTAATCGGTTTTGGTACGGTTGGCAAAGGACTGGCAAACACCTTACTTGCCCAGAAAGAATGTCTCTTACAAAAGACCGGGACATCCTTTGTGCTCTCCAAGGTTGCCGATATCGCGTTGCAGGCCTTACCGAACGAGTTCAGTGAAGTTACCCTGACAAATGACGCAAATGATATTTTTTCCGATCCTAATATCGACATCGTCGTTGAACTGATTGGTGGCATGGAGCCGGCCAAGACCTTTATGCTTAAAGCTATTGAGAGTGGCAAACATGTGGTCACCGCCAACAAGGCTCTGCTCTCCGTTCATGGCCGGGAAATTTTTGAAGCTGCCGCCAAAAACAATGTAGAGGTCGGCTTTGAAGCCAGTGTCGGTGGCGGGATTCCTGTCATTAAAGCGCTCAAAGAGGGGTTGGTCGCCAATAGGATTAATCATATTAAAGGAATCATGAACGGCACCGCCAACTATATTCTCTCCCAGATGACCGACCACGGCACGCCGTTTCAGGAAGTATTAAAAGAGGCGCAAGAGCTGGGTTTTGCCGAAGCGGACCCGACGTATGATGTGGAAGGCATTGATACCGCCCACAAGCTTGCGATCCTGATGACCATAGCCTATGGGATGAGCGTCCACCTTGACGACATTACTGTTGAAGGTATTTCCAGCATTGAACCTATCGATATAGAGTTTGCCAAAAAATTCGGTTACCGGATAAAACTGTTGGCAATCAGCCGTAACCACGGTGACCATGTGGAGGCCAGGGTGCATCCGACTATGGTTCCTGAAAATCATATGCTGGCGACCATCAACGGTGCCTTTAACGGTATCCAGTTTCAAGGAGACACTGTCGGAGAGGTGCTGCTCTACGGTCAGGGCGCTGGCATGATGCCGACCGGCAGTGCTGTTGCCGCAGATGTTGTTGACATCGGTCGAAATATCGCCAAAGGCTGTATCAATCGGGTTCCGGCCCTGTCCTTCCTGCCCGACCAGATCGGTAAACCCACAATTACCCCGATGCAACAGCTGATCTGTCCCTATTACTTCCGGATTTCCGCTCTCGACAAACCGGGCGTCCTCTCCATAATAACCGGGATCTTTGGCAAACATGGTATCTCCATCCGGTCGATGATGCAACAGGGACGAGATGCCAATGAGCCCGTCTTTATCGTCTTTCGGACCCACCGGGCTACCGAAGGTGCAGTTGAAAAGGCCATTGCCGATATCGATGCCCTTGATGTTTGCACCGGTCCTACGGTAAAAATAAGGCTCCTCAACCCGGAATAGGCGATAATCAAACAATATTATGAAATATCTGATACTTGTAGGCGATGGAATGGGGGATTTCCCGGTCGACGAACTGGATGGTAAAACCCCGCTTGAAGTGGCTCATATTCCGATGATTGATGACCTGTGCAGGAAGGGAGAATTCTTTCTGAACTACACTGTGCCAAACGGCTATCCACCGGGCAGTGATGTTGCCAACATGTCACTTATGGGCTACGATCCAGCTGAATATTATACAGGCCGGGCACCGCTGGAGGCAGCTGCAATGGGCATCAAGCTTGCTCCCGATGAGATTGCCTTTCGCTGTAACATGGTCACCCTCGATCATGGTGCAGGCAGCCAGGTCTCCATGCGGGATTTTTGCGCAGGCCATATCACCAATGAAGAGTCACATAGACTCATCGCCGACCTTGAAGCGGAATGTGCAACAGAGCAATTTCATTTCAAGGCTGGAGTAAGTTACCGCCATCTGATGATTTTCAAGGGAGAACATCCCGGTTTTATTACGGTGCCTCCCCATGATTATATCGAACAGGAGGTGACCGACCATTTCCAGAAGTACCTCGCCCAACCGGAATGGAAGACACTTCTTGAAAAAACAAAAAAACTGCTGGCAAACCATCCCGTCAATCAAAAGCGAATTGCAGAGGGCAAAAATCCAGCCACTATGGTTTGGCTTTGGGGTGAAGGGAAGATGCCAAGTGTGCCGACACTCACCAATCGATTTAATATCACCGGCACCATGATCAGCGCAGTTGATCTCTTAAAAGGGCTGGGAGTCTTGGGCGGACTTTCGATTGTTAACGTTCCTGGCGCTACCGGTTATATTGACACCAACTACGCCGGCAAGGCACAGGCAGCCATAAACGCCCTGAAAAATCAGGACTTTGTTTTCGTGCATCTGGAGGCCCCGGACGAAGCTGGCCACCAGGGATCTCTGCAAGACAAGATCACAGCTATAGAGGATTTTGATGCACGCATCGTAAAACCCATTATAGAGGATCTCAGGACCCGTAACGAAGACTTTCGGGTGGTCGTCACCATGGATCATTTTACTCCTCTTGCGCTCAGAACCCATGTCTCTGACCCTGTCCCCACCCTGCTCTACGACTCCCGTGAACAGGTAAAAGGATCGGGACAGTCATTTTATGAGAAAAGCTGCACGGAGTATGATGCAGTTGAAAACAACAGCATCAAAGCCGGTCATAAAATGATCGAGAAACTGCTTGTTCACAAGTAAAAAAACCGAAAAACGAGAAATCAATCAGGATTCAGTTCAATACCCCCTTGAGGGGTGTTCTTTTTAATGCCCCCTTATGGGGTACTCCCTAGAGGGGGATAAGTACCTTCAGGTCAAGAGATCATGCCGGAACATATTTTTCAAACGACAGTAAGGGTATTGTACGGAGATACCGACGCCGGTGGTGTAGTCTACAACGCCAATTATCTCCGCTATTTTGAGATCGGCAGGACAGAGTTGATGCGAGAGTGGATCTGCTCTTACAGCGATATCGAAAAACTTGGATTTGTTCTGCCCGTTATCGAATGCTGGTCCCGTTACAAGTCTCCTGCTATCTACGACGACCTGCTGATAATCGAGACAACAATTAGCGAAGTCAGTCAACTGAAATGCAAGTTCAGCTACCGGATAGTAAGAAAAGAGAAAGGGACTGAACGCCCCAAACTGCTGGTAAAAGGCTATACCGTGCATGCTGCCATCACTAAAGAAGGAAAACTCACCCGTTTACCTGAGGAGATCATCCAGAAACTTGCGAAATTCTCCTGTAATCCATAAAGCCAAACAATAATCGTAATTAACCGTTGACAATATTTCCAGCGGGTGTATATTGGTCGATCTCAGCGCGGGGTGGAGCAGTCTGGTAGCTCGTCGGGCTCATAACCCGAAGGTCACAGGTTCAAATCCTGTCCCCGCTACCAAAACATTTCAAGGCCTTAGAGGATTTATCCTTTAAGGCCTTTTTTGTTTGGTTCCGCCTGTGTAACCCCTATGTAACCTCCAGCACCTAATTTCACCCTTTTCTATGCCCACGATCACAACGTCTGATTGACAAACCGTCGTCTCTTCGTGCACAATTTTAACAGACCCCAAATCAATCAACTCCAGCCCGTACTCAATATGCTTAGATCAACGATTGCCATACTCATTTTTCTATTGGCTATTCCTGCATTAAGCAATGCACTCACCGGTAGGGTGATCGGCATAGCAGACGGTGACACCATAACCATTCTCGACTCATCCAGGCAACAACACAAAATTCGCCTCTAACGAGTTCGATACTCCCGAGATGGGCCAACCATTCGATAAATCTGCCAAGAAGTATATTTCAGGGCTCGCTTTCAAGAAAAACGCTACAGTGAGCACCTACGACACCGACAGGCCTTGCATATCTGTCGGTGTCGTAGATGGTTGGTGGTACCAATGTCAACGAGAACCTTATTAAAGCGGGCCTGGCCCGGCAGTATAGGAAATATTGTAAGGCATAATTCTGCAGA
>WTAT01000531.1 GCA_013139415.1 Desulforhopalus sp. | reverse complement strand
GCAGATCCTCGTCCATATTGGGATGGTTCTGCCAAGCAGGTGGAATGAGCAGCCTGAAGGCCCGAAAGAGATCCATGCCACCGGCCAGAAACAGCTCCAGCATATTATCAAGAGACGAGGAGTCCGAACCGGTTGTATTGACAAAGGGAGCGGCTTCGGACATGTCCGGCAGCAGTGGCGAGCCAAATTTATAGGAACGGGACTGGGACCACTGCCTATTACCGGTAATAGTGTTGATCTCCCCATTATGGGCCAAATACCTAAACGGTTGAGCCAACTGCCATTTGGGCAGGGTATTGGTGGAAAAACGTTGATGGAACAAACATATCGCCGACTGCATTCTGATATCAGCCAGATCGGGGAAGAATTGGGGCAGATCAATTGGTCGGCATAGCCCCTTATAAACAATGACCAGATTAGAAAGACTGGCAATATAGAAATCAGGATCATCGGTCACCCGCTTTTCCACCCGACGACGAACCATATAGAGGCGTCGTTCAAGGTCCTTTGATCCCCAGCCAAATGGTCCATTAAAGATGACCTGAACTATCTGCGGCATGGTCTTTTCGG
The DNA here is from genome assembly GCA_013139415.1 of Desulforhopalus sp. Lineage (GTDB taxonomy): Bacteria > Desulfobacterota > Desulfobulbia > Desulfobulbales > Desulfocapsaceae > Desulforhopalus_A. Next base: position 6,805 of record WTAT01000531.1, on the reverse strand, counting down.
CAAAGTCACCGAGCACTTCCGGGTCAACCGGCACATCACGCCAGGCAACAACAGTGAGAGTCTCCCTCTCCAGCTCTTCTTCGATGGCCCATTTGGCCACCGTCGCCCTGCCATCATTGGGACTGAGGAAAATCATGCCGACCCCATACCTGCCGCCCAGGTTCCAACCTTCTTCTTTGGCAAGAGATTTGAAAAAATTATCAGACTTTTGCAGGAGCAAACCACAACCATCACCGGTCTTGCCGTCGGCTGCAATACCGCCACGATGCGCCATTCGGGCAAGAGAGGAAATTGCCGTACGAACCAGCTTATGACTGGCCTCACCTTCCATATGAGCCATCAAGCCAAAACCGCAGTTATCTTTTTCTAATTCCCGATTGTATAGGGCCATGCTGTCCTCTTAAGACTCAGGAGACATCTAATGTTTTTTCTGATTACAAATGTAAGTTGTTCGCTCTGTATATGAACCATATTGATGGATACAAGTAATCATTCTTTTGATAAATTCGTAAAAACTACATTTTGCCAATTTTTCGTCATTCCCGCGAAGGCGGGAGGTAAGCGACCAGCGGGAGACTCCGATCTAGTCATTTCAACATCTTCTGGATCGAAGTCTGCGCTTATCTCCAGCCTTCGCGGAAATGACGGAGCAGATGACTTTTTACGAGTTTGTCCTTTTTTGTACTATATAAATTCTTCCTAACATACTAACCCCGGTATAAACGGGAAGAAAGCCGGGATAAGTGCCTTGGTGATCATTTTAAGTTTCTAATTTCAATACGCTCTCCAGGTTTCTTGTTTCTTATGACAGAAATCTGGAGTAAGGCACTAAAATTTTAGCAGAACCAGTGATTAGATGAACCTTTTCATCGAAAGTCACCCTTTCGGCTCTCTCGTATAACTCGATATGTTCAGGAAAGGCTCCATCCCAGCCTGCTTCACCTTCTTTCCAGCCTGATCGTGCATAGATGAGTCTGTTGATTTATGAGAATTTTCGTTCGATATCAAGGCATGTGGAAAAAATAACCGGAGACATATAGTTGATATCTCGGAGTCTCGTACCTCGCTTACCGGAGGATTATTTTTTTCACATAACGCGGAGATCGGGCGAAAAGGCCGTAAATCAACGGGCTCATAGATGGGGTGCTGCTAGACAGCTAGAGTTCGACGGAATGAAGTACCAACATCTTCTCCACCTGCATATCCTTTATTGTATGGGAAATTCCGCCGGTTCCCAGCCCAGATTCTTTCAGCCCGGCAAAAGGCATCCAGTCCACCCGAAAGGCGGTATGATCATTAACCATAATCGCCGAGCCATCCACTCCCTTGTAAGCCTTCATGGCTATATCTATACTGGCGGTAAATACCGCCGCCTGGAAGGAATACGGCAGCTGATTGGATCTGGCAATTGCCTCGTCCATTGTAGCATAAGAGTAGACACAGATGACCGGCCCAAACACTTCCAGCTGACTGACATGAGCTGATTCAGGCGGATTGAGCAACACAGTGCACTCATAACAGCTCTCGGAGAGCTTCTTTCCGCCGCAAAGCAGCTTGGCGCCCCCAGCTACCGCCTCTCTGACCCAGTCATCCACCCTTTGCACCTCAGTCGGATCAATAAGCGGCCCGATATCGGTTTCGGCCAAGGTGGGATCACCCACGACAAGCTGCTTTGCCGCCGCAGCAATCTTCTCAGCAAGCTGGGCACATATCGACTCCTGGGCATAGACCCGTTGCACGGAAACACAGACCTGGCCCGCATGGTAGAAACCGCCCTTAACCAGTTTAGGTACTGCCATATCCAGGTCAGCGTCTTCGGCAACAATCACAGGGGCTACCCCGCCGTGCTCCAGAGCGCAACGGGTCCCGTGGGCAAGTTTTGAGCGCAGCATCCAGCCGACCCGGCTACTGCCGATAAAGGAGAGAAAGGCCACCCTGGAATCGGTCACCAGTTTGGTGGCAAGGGTCGAGTCGCCAATAACAAGAGGCTGGCACCACTCTTCCGGCAAGCCGGCGCGGCGCAGGATCTCTACAAAACGGAAACAGGAAACTGGCGTCTTACTGGCTGGCTTGACGATGACCGGGCAGCCGGTGGCCACAGCCGGTGCAACCTGATGGACTATCAGGTTCAGCGGATGATTAAAGGCACTGACGGCCACCACCACACCGATCGGCTGATAGGTAGTGAAGGCAAGCTTACCGCTGGATGCGGGGTTTGCGCCCATGGGGATTAGTTGGCCACCTTCGGTGCGCATGGTTTCAATACAGAGCTTCAAGCCGTCAATGGCTCTGGCCACCTCGATCCGTGAATCGACGAGGGGTTTTCCTCCTTCCTCCGTTGCCTCCATGGCCAGAGAATCAAACTCCTCCTGCATCAATTCCGCCGCCTTTTCAAGAATGGACAGCCGCTCCGGCAGAGGCAACCAGCCATCTTTTTGCCGATAGAGCCGGTGAGCGGTGGCTAGCGCCAGTTCCACCGTCTCGGTCCCCGCCAGCTCAGCCGTAGCAATTTGTTTGAAGTCAAAAGGAGCGGTTATGGCGAGGGTTGCTCCCGTCGTCACACCTCCGGGTACCATCAGTTTGAAATGCTTCATGATAAAACTCCTATAAAAATTTGCTTTTATCTTTGATTTCGTGGTGGAGGATTCTGTCGTTGTCTGAATAATCAATGGGAACCTCAACGACATGTACGCCCGGGGTTTTAAAGCAGTTGTCAAGCAATGGGATAAATTCCGACGCCGCAGACAAGCGATGCCCAAAGGCGCCGTAACTTTCGGCATAACGAACAAAATCAGGATTGCCCACATCGAGACCAAAGTCGGCAAAGCCCATATCCGCCTGTTTCCATTTGATCATTCCATAACCATTATCACAGAGGATGACAACGACCAGATCCATTTTCAGTCGAACCGCTGTCTCGAGTTCCTGGGAGTTCATCATAAAACCACCGTCACCACAGATCGCCATAATTCTCCTGTCAGGGTGGACAATTTTCGCAGCCATGGCCGATGGCAAGCCGGCACCCATCGTTGCCAGTGCATTATCAAGGAGAACTGTATTAGACAAATGGGCTTTATAATTTCTGGCAAACCAGATCTTATACACGCCATTGTCGAGTGCAATGATGCCGTCATCCGGCATCACCTCACGGATATCGTGTACCACCCGCTGGGGGTAAACAGGAAAGCGGTCATCATCTATTCCTTCCAGCAGATGCTCCTCGGTCGCATCTTTTATATCCTGGAAATAGCTAAAATTCCAATGCGTTTGAGGTTTGACTAATTCTGCCAGCTGGTAAACCGAATTGGCTATATCCCCAACGACTCCGAGTTGAGGGTAATAGACAGGATCGACCGCAGCCGTCAGATAATTGACATGGATAACCTTAAAGCCGCCCTGCTGCATAAAAAACGGCGGTTTTTCAACCACATCATGACCGACATTTATGATAAGGTCTGTGTGACCGATGGCCCGATGGACAAAATCGTTGGCCGAAAGAGCAGCATTGCCGAGAAAGAGCGGATGCCGCTCATCGATCAACCCCTTACCCATCTGGGTGCTGACAAAGGGAATTCCGGTTTTGTCGACAAAATTGCGCAGCATCCTGCTGGACTGTTTTCGGTTGGCGGCGGCCCCTATAAGCAACAGGGGCCTCTTAGCTCTATGAATCATGGCCGCAGCCATCTTAAGCGATTTACCTTCTGCAAGGGGGCGTCGATAGATGCTTTTATCGATAATTTCCGCTCGTGTCAGCTCACCGGCAATATCCTCCGGCAATTCCAGGTGAACAGCACCTGGTCGTTCCTCCTCGGCGAGTCTGAACGCCTCCCGAATGCGGCTGGGGATATTGGAACTGCTGGCTATCTGGCAGGTGTATTTAGTCAGAGGTCGCATCATGTCAACAATATTGACAATCTGGAACTGTCCCTGCTTACTTGATTTTATCGGTTTTTGCCCTGTTATCATCAACATAGGCATAGCTCCAAGCTGGGCGTATGCCGCAGCCGTCACCAAATTGGTAGCCCCTGGACCAAGGGTCGCGAGACACACCCCGGTCTTGCCGGTCAAACGACCGTAGGTGGCGGCCATGAATCCTGCCGCCTGTTCATGCCTGGTGAGAATGAGTTTTATCGAAGAATCTCTAAGAGAATTGAGAAGGTCGAGATTTTCCTCCCCAGGAATACCAAATATATATTCAACACCTTCAGCTTCCAAGGCCTTGATGAAAAGGTCAGATGCTTTCATTTCTGCTCCTGATAACTGACTTGACGGAAGAAAACCACATCAGTGCTAACCATAAGGCTTAATTAGTAAAAAACAACTAAACTCAGAAGAGCCTACGATTCACTGCTTCACGCCATTCCGCTAGCAGGGCTAAGCGCCCATCTAAACAATAATTATGAGTTAGTGATTGCGCATTGTCCTGTTCCGCTGCAGGAGCCGGCAACAGAAAAAGGGCGTGCAATCTTAAAAGATTAACACGCCCTTTGAAAGTAACAGGAGTTACTGTGATATTTAAATACGCTACTCCACGGCCTCTACCTCATTCCCCGCACCCTTCCAGGCGTAAATCCCACCGGGATACCTAAAAACATTGTTATAACCGATCTTTTTAGCCCAGAAAGCGCCATTATGACTCCTGGTACATTTGACAAAACCGCAATAGACAATAATTTTTTTGTCTTTATCCGGACCAAGTAGCTTGCGATACTCTTCCTGGCTTTTGCCGTCTGTTTCCTTGCTGTCCCATTCCACCATGTCAGGAATCGGAAAGAGGAACTGCTCTGCCTGTGGAACATGCGCTTTTTTATAACTTGCCCCATAGGGCATGGTATCGATGATCAACACATCTTCACCAACCTTGATCAGCTCACTCAGTTCAGCGGTGGTAATAACATCATAGCCACCCCTTGCGACCTCCCGCGTTAGCTTGACAGCCCCGATTTCTTTTTCCACTTCATCTTTAAACTTTGAGGTGCCGAAGGCCATGGCACTGGAGGCGGCAAACATCACCATTACTGCTGTGAGCACAATTTTTTTCATAATTCTAATCCCGATAAATGGTTAATAAGTAGAGACTCGTTTCAGTACCCCCTTGAGTTTTTCCGGGGGAAGCAAGACAATAATTTCTTAGCTGCTATGCCCTCTTGATTTCGAGAGTCTCATGGCGGTACCGGTGGTACCAGAATGAATAAACAAGCGGTATCAGCATGACAATATCGCGCAGGAGAGCGACTCTGAGACCTTTAAAAGCCACAAATTCAGGATCTTCAGGTCCGAAACAACCACAGTCGATATCCAGCCCCTGCCAGATCGAATACGATAAAAGAATAATGAAAAACAAGAGAACTACAGCAATGCCAATCTTGCTTTTCAAACGATTAAAAAGCAACCCCAGGGCGAGGTATATTTCCACAACTGGTAACACCACCGCAGTCGGCACAAGAAAAATATCCGGCAAGATGGCATAAGCATCTATCACCGCGACAAAGCCGGACACATTAAATAGTTTAGGGACTGCGGCAACCAGGAAAATCAGGCCGATAAGCCACCTGCTCAACCGGTCCGCCCACAACAGCACATCTATAGAACTGTCTTTCCGGTCCATGTACAAGTATTCAAAAGTAGTCAGAGGTAATCGTGCAAAATATCCAACACAGCCAACAGAGCCATTTCACAAAACAGTCGCAATATGCCGAAATTAAAACAGATTGTCCAATAGTTATTTTCTATCAGAAACAGCTGACCCATTGCTCTTGCTGATGCCTCTTTCGCCTCTCGCGTGGACCTGCAGATTTCTCAAACAGCTTGTTGACCCAGGTGTAGAAATCGTGATCCGATCTGACTGATTTTGCAAACCGGTTTAAATCACATTTTAAAGATCATTTTACATGGTGTGTCTATTGGGGGGCTTGATAGAGTCGTGCTATCAATGCGCAGCGCCTTACATCATACACACAGCTATTGCATTGCTTTTCAGTTACTATCAACCACGACGCCTAACACTCCTCCCGAAGTGACCAGCAAAGATTTTCTGAAACAACTTCCTATCTTCCACAGCTTCTATCGGTTATGGTATATTGGAAATACGTTGACTTGGAAAAAAAATGACTAATCGTGGTCTGTCCCCTATTGTTCCACCCTTCGCAGTATCGTGTTCAATGCGAACGCTTGCGCACCGTCTTGCTGTGCTGCGAGGCCTGACAAGCCTTGCGGTAAGCCAGCAGGGTTTTCTGGGCATGGCTCAATGCGCTGCCGCGCGGAAAAACGCCCATGTTGTTTGCGCAGCCCGCAACCACTCCGGTGAGCAGTTCCAGGCCTTCAGTCACATGCTCCACTGTATGGATATGAAACAAGCCCTGGACGACTGCTTCGATTATCTGGTGGTCGAGCATCAAGTGGCGACGGTTGCGATGCGGAATCAGCACGCCCTGGCTACCGTTCAGTCCGGCAGCGGCGCAGATGTGGAAATAGCCTTCGATTTTTTCATTGATGCCGCCTACCGGAAGCACATCGCCGTGGAGGTTGAGCGCGCCGGTCACAGCGATGCCCTGCTTGAGCGGCAACCCGGACAGCGATGAGAGCAATGCATACAATTCGGCGCAGGAGGCAGAGTCGCCTTCGACGCCTCTGTATTCCTGTTCGAATACAATGGAGGCATTGAGCGCAAGAGGGGCGTCGTGGGCAAACAGCGCTGACAGATAGTTGTGCAGGATGAGCACGCCCTTGTCGTGGACAGGGCCGGACATCCCCACCTCGCGCTCAATGTTGATCAGGCCATCCTCACCGGCGTAGGTGCGTGCGG
>WTAT01000064.1 GCA_013139415.1 Desulforhopalus sp. | reverse complement strand
CGTTACCAACATGCCTTCGTCAGAAGCCTTAGCTACTGGTGGGTGGTCCTTGTCAAAGCGGACAAAGAAGACTCCCTGCTTTCTTGCCTCGGTGTAATAGCTTTCCATCTGGCCGTAAAGACGCATATCACGATAGAGGATAAAGACCTGGGTATCCGGACTGGACTTCTTGATCGCCAGCGCATTCTTGACTGCCGATTGACAGCAGATACGTGAGCAGTTTGGCCGCTCCTCATTTCGAGAGCCCACACACTGGATCATGACGACAGTATCAAGATCAGCAGCACCAATGCCCGCCAGCCTGTCGCTCAGCTGAATCTGGGTGATTACCCGCTCATCTTCACCGTAGAGATATTCCTTCGGTGTGTATTCCTTCGCACCCGTTGCTACTATGATGACACCGTGCTGGATTTCCTGTGCTTCGACAGCCTTACCTGCACGAACACTGGTCTTGAAGTTACCCTGGAAACCCTCAAAATCGACTATCTCAGATTCTGTGAGAACAGTGATCTTGTCATCCGAGTTTACCTCAGTGGCAAGCTGACCGACATACCCCCCGACGTCAGCACCTTCAATGGTGTGATGCAGCTTATTACCCATTCCGCCAAGTTCCCCCTGCTTCTCAATCAGGGTCGATTCAAATCCCTGTTTTGAGAGATCAAGGGCGGCGTTCATACCGGCAATACCTCCACCCAGCACCAGAGCATGCTTGTTGACGGGGATGACCTTGCCGTGAAGCGGCTTCAGTTCAATAGCGCGGGCAACAGCCATGCGGACCAGATCCTTGGCTTTTTCTGTTGCAAGTTCAGGAGTATCGGAATGAACCCAGGAATCCTGGTTCCTGATATTGGCCATCTCAAAAAGATACCTGTTCAGCCCGCATGACTCCAATGTCTCCATGAACATCGGTGCGTGGGTTTTTGGACTGCAGGAGGCCACAACCACCCGATTCAGTTTTTGCTCAAGTATGATATCCTTGATCTTGGCCTGGGTATCCTGGCTACAGGTGAAGAGATTGTTGTCGGTAAAAACGACCCCCGGTAATGTCCCTGAATAGTCCTGTAATGCAGGAACATCAACAACACCGGCAATATTGGAGCCGCAGTTACAGACGAAGACACCAACACGGGGATCCTGGCCGGAGATATCGATTTCTTCGGGTATCTCAATTATCTTGGTGTCGGTTCCCCGCGCCTCGGCTATCTGGCAACCGGCAAGGCCTGCTGCGGCGCTTGCTTCAGTTACTGAGAATGGAATATCCTTTGGTCCCTGGAAGGTTCCGCAGGCATAGATGCCCGGTCTTGAAGATTCAAGGGGATTGAATGGTTCGCTTTTGAGGAAATTGTTCTCGTTGACACTGACCCCCAGCTTTTCAGCCAGTTCAAGTGTCTCTTTCGGAACTTCAAGGCCGACAGAGAGAACGAGCATATCGAATTCCTCATCGGTCATATTGCCGTCTTCATCGGCAAAACGCAGAATGAGATTTCTATTCTCCGGATTCTCGATTACCGAGTGGACCCGCGCTTTAACGAACCGGATGCCTTCCCGGTTTTTAGCGCGGTCGTAGTACATCTCGTAGTCCTTGCCGTACGAACGAATATCCATATAGAAAATAGCTGCATCGAGATCATAATCGGCGTGTTCCTTGGCGATCATTGCGTCCTTAATCGCGTACATACAACAAACGGAGGAGCAGTAACTATTTCCGCACTTGTTGTTGTCCCTTGAGCCGATACACTGGAGCCATGCAACTTTCTTAGGTTCCTCATGATCAGATGGTCGAATCAGATGCCCCTGGCAAGGGCCACCGGAACTGAGTATCCGCTCGAATTCCAGGCTGGTCACAACATTGGGATTTTTCCCGTACAGATAGATGTCTGAAAGCGGACTGGGATCGTATGGTCTGGCACCGGTGGCGAGAACCACGGAGCCGACGGTGAGATCCTTGTCAACTGCTACTTGATTGTGATCAATGGCGCCAGCAAGACAGGCATCCATACATTGGTAACACTCTGAGCAAATACCGCAGCTCATACATCTGTGCGCTTCCTTCTTCGCCATTTTCTCGTCAAAGCCGTAAGCGACTTCGAGCCAGTTACCTGCACGTTCTTCGGGCGGGCGATGCTCGGCTTTGACCCGTTCAATGATGCTTTCACCTTCAGTGGCAGGACGGACGTATTCCCAGACCTTTTCACGGCCTTCTTTCAGATCCATGTTGTTAATAAAGCGATCGATGGAGATTGCCACTTCCTTACCGCAGGCAACTGCATCAACAACAGACTTTGGCCCATAGAAGGCGTCGCCGCCGGCAAAAACCCAGTCAATGGGGGTCTGCAGGGTGACGGAATCAGCTTCCAGACCACCGGGACCTGAGATGCCAATCCCTTGATCGGTGATGCCTTCAAGGTCGGCGCTCTGGCCGATGGCCATGATGACCGTATCGGCGTTAAAGGTCTGACAGACGTTATCGTCATATTCCGGACTGAAGCGGCCGTCTGCATCAAAGACCTGCGTACAGCTCCTGAATTCCATACCGGAAATTCGATTACTGGAATTGTCTAGGTATAAATTCCTGGGCCCTAAACTGTTGACGATCTCGATGTCATCTTCCAGTGCCTCTGCGATCTCATATTCCCAGGCGGGCATTTCTTCGCGGCGTTCAAGGCAGATAAGCGTTACCTTCTCGGCGCCAAGACGTTTGGCAACTTGGGCCACATCGACGGCAACGTTTCCACCGCCTACGACCACGACTTCTTTGCCAACCTCAATTTTTTCGCCTTTTGAAGCATCGCGCAGGAAATCAACACCCTGCAGAACGCCCTCGATATCTTCGTTTTTTATACCGAGTTTTCTACCGGCGTGCAGACCAATCGCCAGGAAGGTGGCGGAATAGCCATCTGCTTTCAGGCTTTCAAGAGTAACGTCCTTACCGAAGGTGACACCGCATTTGAGTTCGGCGCCCATCTTCTCAACCACCTTGATTTCGTTTGCCAGGATGTCCCGAGGCAGACGATATTCGGGGATGCCATAACGCATCATACCACCGGGCTCATCCTGCTTTTCAAAAATGGTGACATGATACCCTTGTCTGAGCAATTCATAGGCGGCGGTAACGCCCGCGGGACCAGAGCCGATTACGGCAATCTTCTCGCTGCGCTTTGATACCTTGGGCGGGGGAATGTACATCTCTTCCCTTTCCAGCTCAAAGTCACCAAGGAAACGATGCAGCTCACGGACAGCCAGTGACTGGTCGACCTGGGCACGGGTACATTCACTTTCGCATGGATGGTGACAGACCCGGCCGCAAATTCCCGGAAACGGATGCTCTTCTTTGAAAAGTTTCAGAGCCTCTTCATGCCTGCCGTCGTTGATCAGGGCAACAAAACCCTGGATACTGACATGGGCAGGACAGGTGGCCTTACAGGGGGCGGTTCCATCTTTGTTAATACCGAAGGCGCCGGGGATTGCCTGCGGATACATTTTATAGATTGCTTTACGAAAATCGAGTCTTTCGTTGTACTCGTTCGGGAGGGAGACAGGACAGACCTTTTCACACTCGCCACAGCTCGTGCATTTTAACAGATCTACATATCTCGGTTTCTGATGAATTTTTGCAGTAAAGTTTCCAGACTCGCCTTCGATGCCCAGAAGCTCTGTGTCCGTCAATAACTCAATATTTAGATGCCGGCCGACCTCGACCAGTTTAGGTGAGATAACTCACATTGCACAGTCATTGGTCGGAAAGGTCTTATCGAGCTGTGACATCACTCCGCCGATGGCGGGGGATTTTTCAACCAGGTAAACGTAATAGCCGGACTCTGCCAGGTCAAGCGATGCCTGCATGCCCGCGATACCAGCTCCAACAACCATAACCGATCCACTTTTCTTGTTTATACCAATTCCCATTAATAACTCCTTAAATGCTTTTGGTTAAGTCTTTTCGTGTACCGCCTAAATGATGTTTTCCGCTGCAGCGAACTACTACGAAACATCACCGATTTTCGCAAATAGATATCCTGCTGGGCGTGACCTCCTTTTATTTACAAATTCTCTGCAATTACAACAGGGTGATAACAAATTGCTTTTCTGGCAGCCCTTATAATGAGCCTGCCGACTAGGGTACTTTGTGGTATCAGAGCCAAATGCTAGCTTAAAATTAACGTCATATCAATATTTTTTATGCATTTTCATCAATTATTTTACATATTTTTCGGTTAATCCAAAGTGTCTATCTATCCGAGGCAGCGATAAGATTAACGAAAATTGACGAAACTTCCGATGCAAAGAGAGAAGCAAAGAGCAGGAAGAAGACGAAGTTAGATTTCGGATAAGGGTGATTTCGGCCAGCACGCCAAGGACAAATAGAGTATTCTCTTAACTCTTTTAGGGCACCTTTGGTAAACCTTGTGATGATTTAAGCTGAATATTATTAAAACACAATGAGCTGGAAATTTCGTATATCCCTATAAAAATCAACAAGGGACACTGGGGCACTATCAACCAACAAGCCATTTTTCATTTTCCTTATCTCTTTGTTCTTTTTCGATTTATTTTTACATTTAAGATTAAAAACCGTATCATTTTGGTATAGCAACATTTTAAATTACTGACCCCCAGCAGTAAAAAACTTCTAATCGCTTCGCCTCGATGGGAGGCGACCGTAGGTAATTTATGAAAAAACCAGTTAATAAATATCATAATGGGGTTTTCCTCATCATTGGGGAGCGTTCCTGTCCCATTTATAATGTGGGAGAAGAACTAAAAGTCGAAAACTTCAGCCTGGCAGTATCATCCTATAAACCTAGTTGTCTTTATCTGGCACAGAAAATCGCAAATATCGTATCTACAAAAGAGAGTATCAGCAGGTTTCCACAAACTGGTGGTCGAAACTCTAAATTTGACTGTGGTGGTTGCGAAGGTCTGATTCACTTTGAATATAAAAAGGAAAAAGAGTTTGCTACGCTACAGATGAAATTGCTCAAGGAAAGCGAAGAACGACGGCGCAGCAAACGTCTTGATATGTTTTTTGGAGAACTTCGCAAACTTGATATCTTCAAACCTCTCGATGATCAGTCACTGAGTGATCTCACCGTGCTGCTAGAATTAAAGACTATCCTCGTTGACAAAATAATTATTAAAAAGGATACCCCAAACAACCATCTCTATATCATCCTGAATGGAATGGTGGCTGTAATTGCCGATGATGGCTCAAAAACTGCAGAGATCGGGATAGGGGAGATTTTCGGCGAAATGAGCCTTCTTACTGGCGAACCTGTGTCCAACTCCATTCACACCATAGAAGCCACCCAGGTGGCAATGCTCAGCGTTAAAAATTTCCGAGATGCAATTAAAAAATTTCCTGTCTTGCAGATGTTTTTACTTAAACTGTTGGTCGATCGTGCTCAAAAAATGACTTTGCGATCAGGAAATATTACGTCGGGCATGACCGGCGAACTCGCTGAAATTAATGCCGTTGACCTTTTCCAACTTATCAATTCCTCACAGAAAACCGGAATAGTCGAGTTAACCCTTAAACAGGGCAAGGCATTAGTCGTATTTAAGGAGGGTGAAATCATCTATGCCCGCTTCCTCAAGCTTCGCCAAAAGGAGGCAGTGTATTCTCTAATGGGTGCGATAAAGGGTCGATTCACATACACCCGAGGTATTGCAAATGAACTGAAAAATCTACCTCCCATCGGGGGATTTATGGGATTGATGATGGAGGGAGTACAACGAATTGATGAACTCCAGGGGTAATTATTCTAACACCCCACAAGGGGGTACTCAGTTTAGTCCCCCCTCGAGGGGGATAAGTGCCTCGAAGGTCTCTCTACGTTCGCTATCTGGAGGTTACTCTAAGTTCTTAATTTCAAGCCACTCTCATGATTACTTGTTTTTTATTACAGGCTTTCAGGAGTACTCAGTTCAGTGCCCCCTTGAGGGGTAAGGCACTAAATGTTATTTTATATTTGCTACTTCTTCATTTATATCATTCCACAATATGTTGAGCGGATGAAGGACCGCTTCTTTTTTTGTAGGTTCATCGATATCGGCCTCCTCTGTTCTAATGTAAGCTGCTTCAATAGTGTCTATCGCAGCACCGAGCTCAGTAACATATTGCAATAAAGGCTCTACGAAGAGGCCTTCAGGATTAAGAAACCCCACACTCCTTTTTATTATAGAGAGCCTGAGTGATTGCAGAGAAGCTAAAACTGCCTCCTTTTTTGTAGGTTCATTGATTTCACTCTCCTCCATTTCCCTACAGCTAGCTCTCAGATTCTCTGTCTCTTCAAGAAACATCTGAACAATTTCAGATTTGGACTTGGCAAGTTGATCACCCAAAACGCTAGGTTCAGATTCAGCTTTCATTTCAAACTCTCCTTATTGCAATTAGTTAGATTAACATTCACTCTATTACTTTTAACTAAAAAAAGAGGAAAAAGTAAATCGACTTATTATGTATACATGTAGCACTGCTGTGTAGCTATCAGGCAACAATATCTAATACTTAGACTTAAAAGACAGCTGGTTTTCCATCCAGATGTACTACATATAAGTTATAAAAACGAATAAAATACAGATTCGCCTTCCAGTGGACGAGAAAAAACGCTTGTTCCGGCTCGCTGAGAAAAATAACCAAACCCTTTCCAGCGCGAACCTAGATCAACTTAAAGAAACAGACATATCCACATACGGACAGCTGCGAGTCCTATCAGTAAAGCAAGCAGTCGCCTGAGGTATAACACAGACACCAGGCGGCTAACCAGTCCGCCAAAAACTGCAGCAGGAACAACTGTCAAAATAATCGGAATAGTCAACAGCCAATCAATCTGACCTGTGACAGACTTACCTAAAAATCCTGCGAAGGTTGACAATAGAACAATAGCAAGGTTACTCCCAATAGCTATTCTGGTTGGGATGTGCACATAGGATGTCATAAGAGGAATCAGGATGAAAGATCCCCCTTGTCCAACAAGCCCCCCGAGTAGACCAACACCAGAGGCTGTAATTAGCGCACGAAAACGGCTGAACTTTACTACAGCTACATCCGGCCTCTCACTATCATCAGACGTCGGCAGTAACATAAAAATTGACGCAGTAAAAGCAAGACAAGCAAAGATGAAGAGTAGGATGCTGTCCGAGACAAATCTGGAGCCTGCCCCGCCAATTGCTGCGAAAATAAAAATGGTGCTTCCCATATAGAGAGACAGTTCGTTTGACACAAAACGCAATTTCTTGTGAATCAATGAGCCGGATAGACATGCAGCCAACCCCTGAACAATGGTCAGACCTGCTACAGACTTCATGGTCAACGTCTCCATTCCCAGGAGGGGAGGAACATATAGCAAGAGCGGAGCCATGACAATGCCTCCACCAATACCGAGCAGTCCTGACAAAAAACCGCTAATCAGTCCCAGCCCCCCTACGAGATAATAAATTTCCATGGTTTCCATAGGTTGGGTATTGGTTCATAGAAATAAAAAGGCAAGGGGCGTTTTCTAACCCCGGTAAACGGGAAAATAAGCCGGGTCTCTTTTCAGGAGTACTCAGTTCAGTGCCCCCTTGAGGGGTAAGGCACTAAAAATGGAGGGATTCATCTATGCTGGCAGCAATTCCTGTATTTTTTGCCACTACCACATGGACAGCGTGAATTTCGTGAAACTGTTTGTGCTTTTGTTTCTATTCCTTCCTCTCCAACCCGTTCCCTGCTTGACATACTGTGAAGATGCGTTTGCGGCGCTTTGATGAAAGCAAGGTAGCCACCAATCATAAAAATTGGGACACTTACCCAAAGGTTGTAGCTCATGATAAGTATAGAAACTATTATCAATCCTCCTCCAACTGCCATACATACGTTGTGGTTTTTGAACATGGTTTTACCCCCTCATGCCGACTCAAAATGACCTTACCGAATAAAATAGTATCTTCCCCTGATAGGGCATTATGTCTTATTTTACATTGAATATATTTAGTGCCTTACCCCTCAAGGGGGCACTGAACTGAGTACTCCTGACAACCTGTCAAAAAAACAAGAAATCTGGAGAGTGTTTTGAAATTAGGAGCTTAAAGTAACCTCCAGATAGCGAACGTAGAGAGACCTTCGAGGCACTTATCCCCCTCAAGGGGGGACTAAACTGAGTACCTCCTTGTGGGGTGTTCGATGTATCAGCTTACTTCTTTGACAGACATATGTCTATCTCAGGTAACAATCTGATCAAAGATGAGAATTCGACTCACATCAGCGGTTCCCGAGCATAGCTAAGATGCTGCTATAGCTGAATCTTTAATATTTGCCTCCGAAGACATGTGATGATAGTTAAAGTCAGGAAAAATTTCAAGTTCCAACAGTAGCAATACGCAATCAACTGAATTTGCGGAACAAAATAACATCACAGGAAACCCCCAGCGCTTTTGCTGGATAACTGATTATGTCCGATATAAAAATACAGTTACACGATCTGTTACCAGATAAAACTGCTCAACCGAATATCAAAGATGGCTCTCCTTATTTCTTAAAATTGACGACCAGGAGGCGTGTGAATAGTTGCACCAAAAAAACAGGAATTCATGACTTTGTCAGCTCAATGTACCCCTTTGGCAAGGATATTTTACTTTCATTGCCCACGCCGGCTTACCAAAATTATCTAACTGGGTATGCAGTTGTCTCAACCGACTACCATACGTTGTGGTTAAACACCTACTATTTTGGGGTGCGGCATCA
>WTAT01000011.1 GCA_013139415.1 Desulforhopalus sp. | reverse complement strand
CTGTCAAGCGCGTTTACGATTCTGCTGCTCAGCGTCAAAATAACCGGCCCGGTGAGTCCGAACCCGGTGAAGGAAAGTTCGCCGAACTCCTGGCCTTTGCGTTTCCCATCAAGGTAGAGCCGAACTTTAACGTTGCGTAGCTCGAGCCCTGCCATTCTGTGTACCAGTGAATCACGGCTAATGAGAGGAACCAGGGCCGGTCGCAGGGGAACTATAGCGTGACCAAGGTTTTCGGCAAGGTTATAGCCGTCGCCGGTGGAACCCGTTCGTGGATAGGATTTGCCGCCTGTGGCCAGGATGACGTTGTTACAGGCCAGGGTCTGGCCATTGCATACAACCCCGCTCACTCTGCCGTTTTTGACAAGGATGGCCGATGCAGATGTTGTTTTTTTCACTACGACATGTTTCGTTTGCAGCCAGTTGTTCAGAACCTTTACCACATCCAGGGCGCGGCCACTCTCAGGGAAAACACGGCCACCTCGCTCGGTTACCAGTGGCAAGCCTTTGCTTTCGAAAAAGGCGATCAATTCCCGGGAGAAAAATTGTTGAAAACATTGGCGAAGAAAGCGTCCGTTTTTGCCAAAACGGCTCAGGAAATCGACAAGTTCAGCGCTGTTGGTGAGGTTACAACGACCTTTGCCGCTGATGCCGATCTTCCGCCCGGTCTGGCCCATTTTTTCCAGAAGGATAACCTCCGAAGCCTTTTGGGCCGCCATACCCGCGGCCATTAGACCCGCGGCGCCACCGCCGATAACGATAGTTCGACCGGGGCTCATCGGGACGAAACGCTGCCGTAGGAAATATGACCAGTGGTAAAATCAATGGTGATCGTCTGGCCATTTTTAAACAGTGATGTGGCATCCAGCACATTGCAGACGACCGGAATATTCAACTCTCTTCCGACGATGGCAGCGTGTGAAGTAAGACCGGGCTGTTCAGCGATAATTCCCTGCACTCGATTAAGCTGTGCGATCATTGACTCGTCGGTGGCTGTGACCACAACAATTGCCCCCTCCGGCAGATCCAGCCAGTCACTCTTTTTTTCGATAATATGGATTTTACCTTCGGCAGTGGCGCCACTTGCCCCCTGGCCGGTAAAACAAAGATCTTCGACCGTTCGGACCTTTAACATATTAGTGGTCCCCGTCGTGCCGATGGGCCATACCGGCGGTGATGACTACCAGATCTCCATTTTGGATTAAACCAGCCTGTCGCGCGGCATTGGTAGATTTATCAAGCTGTTCGTCCATCGTCGAGGCGCAGTCTGACAAAACAGTGGTGACTCCCCGAATAATTTGCAGTTTGCGCAGGTTTTCCAAACTGGGGCTGACGGCGATAATCGGGGCTTTGGGCCGATGTCTGGCAACCATCCTGGCGGTGGAACCGGTGGAGGTGGAGGTGATGATTGCCGCTGCACCGAGATCGGCGGCGGTGGCGCAACAGGCATAGGAGATGGCGTCGGTTACGGTCTTTCGCCTGTATTGAACCCCTGCGGCGAGTATCGCCTCGTAGTCGAGGGAGGTTTCTGCAATGTTTGCGCATCGGACGAGAAAACGGATGGCCTCTATCGGATAGGCGCCTACTGCAGTCTCGGCCGAAAGCATCACGGCGTCGGTGCCGTCATAGATAGCATTGGTGACATCACTTGCTTCCGCCCGGGTGGGGGAAGGACTGGTGATCATGGATTCCAGCATCTGGGTGGCGGTGATCACAGGTTTTCCGACAAGATTTGCTGCGCGAATGATCTTTTTCTGGATGACAGGGACCTCCTCGGCGGGCATCTCCACCCCGAGATCACCCCGGGCCACCATCAGCCCTTCAGCTGCCTGGAGAATTTCTTCGAGATTCTCCACCCCTTGTCTGTTCTCAATTTTGGCTATGATTGCCTGGTTGCCGCTGTTTTCCTCAAGTATTTTTCGTACAGCCCAGACATCATCGGCTTTCCTGACAAAGGAGGCGGCGATAAAGTCCACTCTTTGTTCAACACCAAAAGCAATGTCTTGCTTATCTTTTTCCGAGAGTGAGGGCAGATTTACCTTGCAGTCAGGGAGACTGACCCGCTTACGGCTGGAGAGTCTGCCGCTGACGAGTATCCGCGTCAACACATCTCCATTTTCGATTTGCTCGACCACAAGGGCCAGTTTGCCGTCGTCAAGGAGTATTCGGTTGCCCGGCTGGACGTCTTCTACCAGCCCCGGATAATTAACTCCGATACGGTCCCCGGAACATGTGCTATGGTCTGAGGTAATGGTCAGCGTTTCACCGGCCGTAAGCTCAAGGGGCTCTTTCAGATCGATTACTCGAATTTCCGGTCCACGGGTGTCAAGCAGAATCGCTGAATAGCTGCCGGCAACGCGCCGGGCTCTTTTGACCAGCTCGATGAATCGTGCGTGGCTGTCCCGATCACCGTGGGAGAGATTGATTCTGGCCACGTTCATTCCGGCCTGAATTAATTCCACTATTTTCTCTTCGCTCTCTGTGGCCGGGCCGAGGGTGGCAATTATTTTAGTTTTGTTCATCTCTACTTCTAAAGTGTTTGCGATTAATTTACAATTTTTTCAGACATGCCAGTTGCACTCACCAGGATATAAGCACTCAAATTGGCTTTGACACTACAATTGGCTTTGACACTACTATTGGCTTTGACACTACTATAGTGCCGAAAAAAGCAAAAGAACTAAGAATGGATTAACATAATCCGAATGGATATATAATTATTTGCATATTTTCCCGTAAAAATGTCCTCAGTTTTTCAGTTGAAAAATCACCAAAGATGTTTAAAGGTAGGATGGGACCGGCATTTTGTCGGATTTTCTTGCTTGCCGGAGGATCAGTAGATTCTTTGCCTGTCGGGTGCAGCCAGGTTCTCTACCCTGCCAGCGGTTTAAGTGTGGAACAATGTTAATGATCAAAAGTATGAGGGCCGTGTGGCTTGAAGGAGAGATATGACTGAAGCGAAAAGAGGTGACAACGTCAAAGTGAATTATACCGGAAAATTAGCGGACGGGACTGTCTTTGACAGCTCCGATGGAGGCGATCCCCTTGAATTCGCTATTGGCAGTGGTCAGGTCATCCAGGGATTTGAAGAGGGTGTTGTTGGAATGAAGGTTGGCGAGTCAAAGGTCGTAGAAATTCCTGTGGCAAAGGCCTATGGTGAGCGCAATGATGAGATGGTTATCCAGGCTCCCATTGAGCAGGTCCCGCCTGATCTTAAACCGGAGCTGGGGATGCGGCTGGAAATGGGCGGTGCCAACGGAGAAGTCCTGCGGGTTGTAGTGGTGGAAATTGCCGATACCCATATTACTCTTGATGCCAATCCTCCCCTTGCTGGTGAAGATCTCACCTTTGAAATTGAATTGGTTGGGTGTGCTGCTCCTTGAGCAGTGGTGAAATTTTCTCCATGCCTTGCACTGATCGAAAAATCTAATTTTTCGAGGTACCCTTAGGTATTGGACTTGAGAGGGGAGACCTGCTGCAGGGCTTCCCTCTCTACGACAGTTCATGTGTATGTGCGGCCAGGTACCCTTTTACTGCCCCGCTTGCAATAATAAACAGACAGCCTGTCAGTTGCAGAGAGTTAAGCGTTTCTCCGAAGATCATCCAACCGAGGATGACCACACAAATGGGTTCGAAATAGGCCAGGGTCCCAAAGGTGGCCGCTGGAAGTTTTTCCAGAGCAATGACAGCAAAGAGAATGCCGAGAAATCCGGGAAAGAAGCCGGCTCCGGCAAGCCATAACCAGTTTGTTCCGGTTATCTCGGGAAAATCAGTAATAAAAAAGGGTACCATACACAGGGCGCCGGTGAATAGTTGGTAAAAGGTTCGGGTGTAGATAGTTTTCGGATGGGAACGAGTTATGAACCTGTCATCAAAGAATTCGTATTATAGCCGAATTTTTGGTCTATCAGGCTTTTGAGAAGCCCAGAGTAGCCTCAGCTTTAGTACTTTGCACTTCTTTTCGTTTAGGTGATGAATTTTATTCCACAAGTATAAAAGGGTTGGCTTCCGTCCTTATATTCTCTGGCGAAGGAGAGTATAAAAGAAATGCAAAAAAGAAGAGGGGGGGATCATGGGTGTTAGTGTGAGATATTGCAGTTGTTTGTATGAATGAGTACAAATATATGCAACGCAGGGGGGATTTGATGTATTGTTGCTTATCTGAAATCTTTCTGTGCAAATTCCGACGGTATTATACAGGTTTCCACCGGCGAGGGGAAAATTGCATCGGAAATAGGGATTGGGGCGATGAGCAAAGGTGCCATAGGCCCTGCTGTTTACACTCATATAATGGTGGCCCATTATGATATAAGGGCACTTTGAAAAATGGCCAATTCGCCCAACTCCTTCGTTACGCTTAAAATTTTATCCTCGGAGGTAAGCACCCTTGAAAACAGGGCATAAACTCCGACGCCGAAACACTTATATGCACCCCAAGGGCACTTCCTGCGGGGCGCCTTCGGTAAAATTTTGCGCGTGCCTCGGGTTTGAATGAATTATCTCATTTTTCAAGGTACCCATAAAGCGGAAGTAATGCAGTTTGAGGTAACCCAAAGGAAGATTATGAAACGTATTTCTCTCTTATTGTTTCTTTGTATTCTGTGTGTCCAGACTGTATGGGCCGCGCGTGCCAAGGTGGATGACATCTCCCAGGATCCATATATATCGGCTTTAGTCATAGATGCCGGGAGTGGCAAGGTCCTGTTCGAAGATCATGCCGAAACGGTGGCCTATCCGGCCTCCGTTTTGAAGTTGATGGACTTGCTGATTATTCTCGAACGGCTTGAACAGGGGCAGTTGAGGTTGGATGAGATGGTTCAAGTGACCAAAAAAGCAGCGCAGATGGGCGGATCACAGGTCTATCTTGATCCGAAGGAACAATTTTCGGTCGAAGATCTCCTCTATGCATTGGCGGTGCAATCGGCAAATGATGCAGCCGTTGCATTGGCCATGCATATTGCTGGATCAACCGAGCAATTTATCGCCCTGATGAATGAGAGGGCTGACGAATTGGGGATGAAGGACACCCAGTTCTATTCGGTGCATGGCCTGCCACCTTCGAAAGGACAAAAGCCTGACCAGACGACGGCCTATGATCTTGCTATACTCGGCCGCGAGTTGGCCAAACGACCAGAGGTTTTTGAGTACACCGGTACGAAGGAACGAGACTTCAGGGGCGGAAAATTTATCATGCGCAACCACAATCACTTGTTGGGCGGGGTGTATGGTTGCGACGGTTTCAAAACCGGCTATTTCCGGGCTGCCGGGTTTTCCATAGTGGCCACTGCAAAAAGGGACAGAGTCCGTATTATTGCCATTGTTATGGGGAGTAAAAATCGGAAAGTCCGCGATACCAAGGCAGAAGAGTTGTTGGCGAAAGGATTTGCCCTGGCTGCAACGATGCCGGAGGACACCATAGCGGTGAGTAGGCCTGAACCGGCTTCGGGAAAAATTGAAATGGCTTCCTCAGAAGAGCCTGAGATAGTTCAGCCCTCCAAAAAACAGAAGGAACAGAAGGAATTGGTTGCGTCCTCCGGTGGTGGCTGGGGTATGTTCTTTTTGGGAGTGGGTGTCGGTATGGTGATCTCCTGCCTTCTGGTTGTATACATATCTAGAAAACGTTCCAGAAGACCTTCGACCAACTATCGCAAATACCGTTGATCGACAATTCAGGTCCGATTTTCTGATAAAAGTTGGCCAATTTGTAAAAACCTCAAATTGGAGATGACTAAGAATACACTCCGGCCATTGAGTAATGGCCGGGAGGGAGCGCTAGAATCTGAAATAATTTATCAGTGCCTTACCCCTCAAGGGCGCACTGAACTGAGTACTCCAGATTTCCTGTCAGGAGAGGGAGCTTGCTTATAAATTCAACTCAACACGCCGATTTTTTTGCCGCCCTTCGCCTGTGGTATTAGGAACTGCAGGCTTACTTTCACCAAAACCTTTGGCCGAAAATCTTTTGGGGTCAACCCCCTTGTCGGCCAGGTAATTGACTACAGCCTGGGCCCTTTTTACGGAAAGACCTTGGTTGTAGGTGGTTGGACCTGTACTGTCAGCGTGGCCATAAATTTCTGCTGTCACCTGGGGATTGCTTTTAAAATAATCCGCCCACTTGTCCAGTTCTGGGACAGCATCTGCTTTGATAACCCACCTGTCAAATTCAAACTGAATGTCTGAAACCTCTAAGACCATTTGCAAATCGTCCAGCTGAGTTTCAGGGACTGCCGGCGGAGAGGCTTGTGTTTGGTGAACGGTTTTAGTTCGCTCATCCCTGGGTTGAAAATCAGGACGATTCCCCGGTCGGACGATATAATGTGCTGTTGCTGTATCATGTTGGCCGACAGTAGAGGTTTCCGCATTTTCGTTCTCAGCAGAGACGTATGTTTTCATCTTGTCGTCATACCGGATTTCAGACGGAGAATCGGCACATCCCGTGATTAGAAAAGAAAAAAGGAGGAGAGCTGGTCCAAGCCGATAAAAGGTAGGTGTGTGACACATTTTGTTCATAGCAATCCTCATTTGGTTATTCTTCGATATCAATTGTAATGCAATGATTCTTCTCATTTTGTTTTGCACGTGATTAAATTAATCGTTTGCGGCTGTATCAGCCACCTCCTTAAAAGACCAATTTCCGGTAATTTTTCTGTGAATTTATTGCTGGAATGTCAGGGGCTTCCTTCTGTCTGTTCAGCCTGCGCTACCTGATAATAAATCCCTATTTATTTTTTGAAACGATGTACTTATATATCCTATCTTTTTTTTGCGGTGAATTCCAAATTTTTTTTTAATTGCCCTTACGTGGAACTTTGACCCTAACCTTTTAAAGGTACTTGCCGGGTGCTCCTGGCAATCTAAAAGAACCTAATTTGTTTCTTGAGAGACAACTACCATAGGACGCTTTTTGCAGAGGCTTTTCCTCATTTTGAAACAAGTTTCTCCGTTTTTGATTCTTTCATAAACGGTGCATGGTTTGAGGTAAAGAATGGTGGATCGTGCCGGAGGATACCGGCAATTTGAGTGGAACGTTTAAAGGTACTGTCAAGAAAACGCCGTACCTCTCCCCGGTTCCAGCCTTTCGGGTGGGTGAAACTTCGGTAGAGGGACAGGTCGCCCTCATAAAAATCGGCTACTTCGAGGCTTGATACTTCCTGGCTGCAGGTGGGCAGGTTGAAGATTGCCAGATTCAGAAAGCTGACGGCCTGATGGTGGTTTTCTACAAAGGTAAGGGTTCGCTCGGCTTCTTCACGACTCTCTGCAGGGGTGCCGAAAAGCAGATAGACATAGCTGGCGATACCAACGTCATGGAGGTTCTTCAATACCCTTGAGGCAAGTTTCAGGCTAATCCCTTTATGCATGCTGTTGAGGACCGCTTGGTCGCCTGATTCCAGCCCGAGTTTCAGCATACTGCATCCCGAATCTTTCAACCGACGGCAGAACTCCCGGTCGGCAAGCAATGAATCGATACGGGCAAACCCATACCAGGGGACTGTCGGCGGCCTCGCCGTCAAGGCCTTAAGTGTTGCCGGACTTACGGCATTGTCGAGGAGATGAATAAGGGTAGGGGATGTGGCTGCGGTCAGGGTTTTCAGGTCGGCGATGGTTGTGTTCGGTGCGACGTGCTGGTATGGGTTGTCTTCGCTTGTTTCCGGGCAGAAGCTGCACTTTTTCCAGAAACAGCCAAAGGAGGTGGTGTATGGAAGAATGAAACCGGGAGAAAGGTAGTTGTTGTTTTTTAGACTGTCATAGCTGGGCCGTACGTGTTCGGGTTTTCTTTGTGTTCCAAGCAGGTTCAAGAGGGGGCCCTCCCCCTGGCCTGCGATAAGGTGATCGACCAAGCCGATAAAAGGATTATTCCACTGGGGGTGACTCAGCCAGGTGGTGACCAGGCCGCCACCCAGAATTATTTTTACTTGCGGATGGTATGCTCTCAGGTAACCGATCATCGCGAAGGTACACATTGCCTGGCTGAGATAATTCAAAGAAAATCCTACGTGACGGGAATTGTCGGTTTCAAGCAGTTCCTCAAGTCTTTTGCTAAAGTAGGGGAAAAAAATATTTGCCTCATACTCAGCACTGGCAAGGCGCAGGTCTCGACTTTTCAGGGGGGATTTGCTATTGTCCTGGTAATTGGCAAGAGAGAGTTTGAGACCAAACCCCTTCCCAGCCATTTCCAGGATACGGTTAATATCTGCTACCGCTCGTCGATACCTGTCAACATTGTTGTAGATCTCGCTTGATTGCAATGCCGTAATATTTCGTTTCAGATGTTTGAAAGCCCTTTTGGACCAGGTGTCTTTAGCGGATTCAGCTGTATCGAAAAGGTAGTGTAATCCTTCAATATTCAAATCGCAGATAGTGCATGAGTGACCATGGGCTGCAAGAGAAGCGGCGAGATAGGCCAGGGCAGCCGGTGGTTCGCAGGGTTTTGTGAGTGGTGGATGGACAATCAGCATGCAGACTCCTGTTGAAATAATTTCCCTTTAGCTCTGGCTTCTTGCCAAAGGTGTACTATAATGTAGCCCGGGTTCGTAGATGATCAATAAAAAACTTAACGAAACGTGAGTGATGATGATGATGCTTTGTAAAAAAATGGCACCGATTTTGATGTTGTTTATGGCCTTCACCCTGATGGAAGCGGGGTTGACGGTGGATTACAGTGAGGCCAAATCTCGTGGTGGTGGAAGGTCTTTTAAGATGACCCCCAAAACTCCAAGCAAAAGTATGCAGTCTGCCCCAACTAAAAAGAGCGGAGGTGGTTTTGGCCGAGGCCTGGCTGGAGGACTTCTCGGTGGCGCACTTGGTGGAATGCTTTTTGGTTCCATGTTTGGTGCTGGAGGCTCAGGCATGGGAATTTTACCGCTCCTGATTCTTGGAGGGCTTGCCTATTTTCTGTATAAAAGGTTTTCAACAAAGCCACGGCAAAATAGCTACCAGTCCAATCAGCAAAATCCCGGGCAGCAGGGCTCTTCCAATATTTTTGGCGGTGCTTTTGGTAACAGTGCTCAGCCTCCTCCGTCTACGCCGAATATCGGCGGCAACCTTCTGGAGGAGGGATTTAACCAGATTCGTGAAACCGACCGGGATTTTGATCCCAGCCATTTTACAGAGGTAGCATCCGATGTGTTTTTTCAGGTGCAGGCCGGCTGGATGCGAAGGGAATTAGACTCTTA
>WTAT01000576.1 GCA_013139415.1 Desulforhopalus sp. | reverse complement strand
GACTGCTATCTAACTGCTATCTAACTGCTACTTTATTAGATATGTTGATCCAAGTCCACCTTCTGAACTTCAGCAAAGGTGGGGATTTTCAATAAATATATTTCAACTACACCGACCGTACTTAATTCGTACTTAAAACGAAAAAAGCACCTACAGTAAAAACTGTAGATGCTTGAATTCCGTGGTCGGGGCGGTAGGATTCGAACCTACGGCCTCCTGCTCCCAAGGCAGGCGCGCTAACCAGGCTGCGCTACGCCCCGACTATATTGAAAAAGGCTCGATTCAAGAAATCGAGCCTTGAAGAACTCTGGCTCCCCGGGACGGATTCGAACCGCCGACAAGGTGGTTAACAGCCACCTGCTCTACCAGCTGAGCTACCGAGGATTAAACGTATTTTCTGCGAATTTCATTTTAACAATTTTGCAACTGTTTAGTCTCGCCGAATCAACGTAGGCGGGCAATATAAACCGCTGTGAAAAAGGTGTCAATAGATTTTTCTACCACCACCTCTATCTTTTTACATACAACTGCAACCAGCCCCACTTAGAATAGGTTTTCCTGCCGAATTTATTGTACTTTCTCCCAAGTGCCGGTGTTATAAAATTTATTGACCTGCCATTTCTTCCATGCCTCCATAATCGTTTTTTCACGCTCAGGAGACGATTAATATCTCAAAAGCTCCATCAAAATTTTATTCTTTCCGGCTCATCGCCAGATGAAGCACTCTTTGAAAAACCGGAATCACTTCGACATATTTGTTATGTACATGGCACGCCGACTGGTTGTCTATCTACATTATTTCTGCCCTAGCCGCAGGAAGAACTGAATAACAGGAAATCTGGAGTAAGGCACTCAACACAATATGAGAATAAAAAACTTCATTCTCCCGCAAATATCAAAATCAATCGTCCCTGTAAAAGACCACAAAGCACATAAAATTTGCCAACTAGTGCTATCAAGAGCTATTATTAATAGATAGAAGGGAAATTTACCCCTCACAACCACCATACTGTTGTTACTTTATTGTTCGCAATGAAGGTTTCCGGTGGGCACAAGCGTTGTCAGTAAATTATAAATTCTTTTCTTGTTGTTCACCCCTCAGGGGGGGGGACACTGCAAAGCGCCCGACTTCTTTCCAGTTTATCAGGGATGGACCACACAAGGAGGTACTGTGATGAAAAGCACCACCGATTATATTTCTCCCGAATCCTGTGACTCTCTTCCAGGACTCTTTCTTGCGAGAGTAGCAAAATCCCCCGACAGTGTAGCGTATCATTATTGCAACAAGATGTCTGATAAATGGCACACAGCCACCTGGAAAGAGATGGCCCAAACCGTCTCCAGATGGCGCCACGCTCTACAGCAGGAAAACCTGGAGACAGGTGACAGGGTCGCAGTCATGCTCCCCAATTGTCCGGAGTGGGTTGCTTATGATCTGGCGGCACTTTCGCTCGGCCTGATAGTTGTTCCTCTTTTTGCCAATGACAGACCGGGAAATATCGCCCATATCCTTGAGAACAGTGAATCTAAAATTTTCCTCTGTCCTGGGATCCAATACTGGCAACATCTTTCTCCGGATCTTGACCAGCTTAACAGTCTGCAAAGAATAATAACCATCGATTTCTGCCAAATCAGCAAAGACGACCCGAGAATTACCTGCATAACCAACTGGCTTCCGGATTCGCTGGAGAGTACCCCAGCTTACTCACCGGTAATCCATGAAACTGCATCGATTGTCTACACATCTGGCACCACCGGACTTCCGAAGGGGGTGATGCTCAGCCATCGCAACATTCTTGAAAACAGCTACGGCGGACTCCTTTGCATGGATATCTACCCTGGTGACACTTTTTTGTCCTTTTTACCCCTGTCCCATATGCTGGAGCGAACAGTCGGGTATTACCTGCCAATGATGGCCGGGGCAAGGGTGGCCTTTGCCAGGTCGATCGCTGATCTCGCCAATGACTTGGTGACTATAAAGCCTACTGTACTAGTCGCTGTTCCGCGAATCTTTGAACGAATATACGCTGGAGTAATCAGAAAAATAGCCTCCAAGCCGAAACCGCTCATCACCTTGTTCCACAAGGCAGTAGAAACCGGCTGGAATTCTTTTCTGCATCAGCAGGGTCGTGCCCCCTGGTCAATCGCGCTGCTCCTTCACCCCATTCTCGATGTGCTTGTGGCCCAAAAGATACGGGACAAACTCGGCGGAAGGTTACGTGTCATCATAACCGGCGGTGCTCCCTTATCTGCTGAAATCTCCAAATTTTTCATAGGGCTTGGACTGCCGCTTTACCAGGGATACGGACTAACCGAAACCAGCCCGATAGTCAGCGTCAACCGCCCGGAAGATAATCGTCCTGATGGTGTTGGCAAACCCCTCATAGGGATTGAAATAAAGATTGACGATGAACAAGAACTGCTTGTCCGTGGCAGCTATGTTATGCAGGGCTACTGGAAAAATGACCAGGCCACCGCCAAAACCATCGATAGCGACGGCTGGTTCCACACCGGCGACAAGGCAAGTTTTACTGATGGTCATATCCGCATAACCGGGCGATTGAAGGAGATCATCGTACTCAGCAACGGCGAAAAAGTCGCCCTGACAGACATGGAGATGGCCATCGCCATGGATCTTTTGTTCGAACACAATGTCGTCATCGGCGAGGGGCGGCCTTTCCTCTCCATGATTGGAGTACTCAACCAGCCACTGTGGGAGGAACTGGCCGAACAACTCGGCGTCTCGCCGGATCCAGAATCACTCAAGCAGCCGGAAGTACACAGCGCAATCCTTGCCAGATTGGAAAAACTACTCTCCCAATTTCCAGGTTTTGTCTTTATAAAGGAGGTTGCACTCAGCCTGGCTCCCTGGACAGTGGAAAACGGACTTCTGACCCCCACGCTCAAACTCAAACGAACCGTCATTGAGAAGCACATGGAGGATGAAATCAAGAGGATATATGATCAGTAATATGCCTGTAAACTGAATTTTCAGGCAGCCGATTCAAAACGGCGTACAGCGAGCATCATCTCCGCAAAACGTGGATTCGCTTCTTCCAGGGGAGCTTCACCCGGTTGACTGTCGATCGCATACACCGGCTCATTCAGCACCACACAGGCGTGCTCAACACAAGCGGCTTTGGGGATGACGAAGGGAACAAATTGCTTTTCTTTAGTTACAGTTCTCAAGCCATTTAATTTTCTAAGATTAATCACCCGATCAAATTCCGACCAGGCAGCAAAGAAGCGTTTTTTTTGCATTGTATCGCATCTCGATTTCAGCAGTCCATTGATCGCCTGAATCAGTCGCGCCAGTTCCCCGGCACTACTTAGGGGAACTCGGTCATATCGGTAGGGGTGGCTACCTGCCAGGCGCTTGCCGTTGTCCAGGAACCCGACCAATGGGCTACGGAGCAAAAATTCTATGATACCACTGAACCCCCCGGAGCGCCCTCCATACAGCCCCAGAGCAGCAGAAAAGAGATAGATATCGCCGGTAATCACCGGATCGGTGCATCCGAAATAAAAAGCCAGCGCCCCCCCGGTGGAAAGGCCGCCGATGGAAACCCGGTCTGCGCTTTCGGTAGCATGACCTATGGCAAAGCGCACGTTATTTTTCCATTGTGTAAGAGAAACCCCTGCCATTCCTTCCGGATGTTTCAGGCCATGATACTGAAGTAGCGGCATGTAGACATTATACCCAAGAAATTTATGAAAATATTCAGCGATGGCCGTCATATAAAAGGGCGAATCGGTCAACCCATGCACCAGGACTATGGCATTTTCGGTTCGGTTACCATGGAGTAATTTCCGGGGATGACATCCCGGACGTACTATTTGATCAGAAAAAC
>WTAT01000458.1 GCA_013139415.1 Desulforhopalus sp. | reverse complement strand
TCAGATGACATCCAGCGTTTTCTGCAGACCGCTGTAGAAAAACCAGCAGGAAAAAAGGATAAGGAATACAGCACAACCCCCTATCAACTTCCTGTATGATTCGTTGCTGAAGAGATGTTGACCCTTGGCAACACCAAAAGAGATCAAAGCATACCAGGCCAAATCAGCCAGAATATGACCGAGGAAAAAAGCAGTAACTCCCATTATCCCGAATTTGAGGGAGTGCATGATATAGCCAAGTCCAATGGATGCCCACCAGATCAGCCAATAGGGGTTAACTGCACTAAGAACAACCCCTAACATCACAAGATTTCGGGACTTATTGCTTGTTGTCTGACAATCCAGGGTAAGCTCCGGCAGGCTGCGCAGCATGGAAATCCCCATCCAGAGCAGGACAGCACCACCAGTCAGTGAAATAAGGATAAAGACATCGTCTCTCGCGAGAATCGGAGCCAGCCCTGAAATGAGAGCGATGACAAGAGCAAGTTCAAGAAGGCCATGGCCGAAAATCATCAGGGGGCCGGTCGTCATCCCTCGCCTGGAACTTTCGCTGACGGTGACAGTCATCAGTGGCCCGGGCATGAGTGCCCCTGAAAGTGCAAGAACAAATGAGGTACAGAAGATAGTGACCAGAGCGATTTCCATGGGGACCCGTTGTCAAAAATTAACGATAATAGGATGAATATACAGGGTGGGATGCTGTTTCTCAATAACGTATTTCGAAAAATGAGGGAGAGATCAGTCGTCCAACAATCTATGGATAATATTGGTGTCACTTAGTACTACAAATCAATGAGCCTGTTGATTTACGGCCTTTTCGCCCGATATCCGCGTTATGTAAAAAAAATAATTCTCGAAATATTAAGTATATGTCTCCGGTTATTTTTTTCACATGCCTTGATATCAAACGAAAATACTCATAAATCAACAGACTCATCAATATCCCTACAAATCAATATCCAAAAAAGTTCAAGCCATTCCATTTGCCGATGATTATGTGGTTGATCTGGACAGCTATGTCACCGAGAAATCAATTGACGGCTTATTTGTACGGTTGGCTGAAGAAGAATCCAAAATCCGCAATGATCCAGCGGCCCAGGTTACTGATTTACTGCATAAAGTCTTTCAGTAGTGGGAGATTAACCGGTTATCAGAATAAGTGCTGAACGATTCAAATACAGCTGTATTGGTTGACCGATCTCAGGTGGTATGGGGTCGATTGGAAGATCGAAAGTGAGGGGGATTTCCCTAGATTGCAAGACTAGTCTGTAAGTGCTGCCCTGGAATCGACGCTCGGTAACTGTTCCGGACAAGCGAATATCATCCGTATCTGCTGTAGAGGCGTTGAAGAGTCTTGCTCCCTCCGGTCTAATCAGCAGGGTAGTTTTCCCCCCTGCCTTCCCCCCCATTTGGATATTTTTATCCACACTGTTTTTCCCAATTATTGGCAGGGTGCTCAAAGAGGAATTAAGCGCGGAATGAAACATGTTGTCGTCAACAGTTCCTTCAATGAGGTTACGAAAACCGAGGAACCTGGCGACGGTGTTATTTATCGGGTTCCGGTAGAGGTTCTCCGGGGTGTCGAATTGCTGAAGGACGCCGTGATGGAGGATAGCGACTTTATCGGCAATACTAAAGGCCTCGGCCTGGTCGTGGGTGACGAAAACAGCAGTTACGGCCAGGGATTTAAGGATTGCCCGTATCTCGCCGGTTAATCTGTCCCTGAGTGTCCGGTCAAGCGAACCGAGGGGCTCGTCCAGAAGCAGTAATTGCGGTTCGGGGGCGAGACTTCTGGCCAGGGCCACCCGCTGCCGTTCTCCGCCGGATAGTTCGTCAATTTTGCGATGCTCTAAACCGGAAAGGCCAACCATTTCAAGCGCTGTCTGTACCCTTCTCGTCAATTCATCACTCGGGCAATGCTGCATTTCCAGGCCGAAGGCGACATTCTGCCGCACAGATTTATGGGGAAAAAGAGCATATTCCTGAAACATCATGCCGAAATTGCGCTTATGAGGAGGAACGTCCCGGACATCCTTTCCGCAAAAGATGATCGAGCCGGTATCTTCTTTTTCAAGTCCCGCCAGTAGCCGGAGCAGGGTTGTTTTGCCGGAGCCGGAAGGGCCGAGGAGGCAGAGGATTTCACCTTGCTTCAATGCGAAATTGATGTCCTGGAGAAGTGGTTGCCCCTCATATTGGTTTGAGAGGTGAGCCACATCGAGTATCTTGCTGGTGTCCTGCATTATTTGCTCTTTTTAGACGTCTTTTATTTGAATGGCTCTGTACTTTTTTTAGAGCTGTCCAGTTTGCCGAGTAGCCAGAAGCCGGAACAGGTGACCAGCATGAGGATACTGCTCATGGCCATTGCCTGTCCATAGTTTAAATCGCCGGGCTGACCAAGGAAACGGAAAATTGCCACCGGCATCGTCGGCGTATGGGGCCTGGTAACAAAAGCCGAGGCCCCGAACTCGCCCATGCTGATGGAAAACGCAAACACCGCACCTACCAGTATGGCCCGGCTGATAATTGGGATATCCACCCGCCGCCATACCTGGTAGGGGGAGGCGCCGAGCAGGGTGGCTGCTTCCCGCAAGGTCTGCGGAATTTGTCGAAGACTTGGCAGGATGCAGCGTACAACAAAGGGAAAGGCGACCAGTGCATGGGCGATGGGGACCAGAGCCAGGGAGTCGCGCAGGTTCAGTGGTGGCTTGTTGAGGGTAATGATATAACCAAAACCCAGCGTTACCGCCGAGGTGGCGAGGGGCAGCATGATAATTGCGTCCCAGAATGAAGACCCCCGTCCCCGGGCCGAGGCCAGAAAGGTTGAAGCAAGCAGGCCAAGGATAACTGCAAGCGTCATGGCTGCCAGACCGAAACCGACACT
>WTAT01000338.1 GCA_013139415.1 Desulforhopalus sp. | reverse complement strand
TATGTTATGAGAGCCCTTGACACACATCACAGTGTGGCCTAGTTTTGTCAGGAAAGGTCAGATTACATTTTCTAACCCCGGTAAACGGGAAAACAAGCCAGGACTCTTTTCAGTACCCCCTTGAGGGATGCTCAGTTCAGTCCCCCCTCGAGGGGGATAAGTGCCTTGGTGGTATCTTTAAGTTTCTAATTTTAATACACTCTCCTGATTTCTTGTTTTTTGCACCCCTCAAGGGGGTATTGAACTGAATGACAGGCTTTCAGGAGTAAGGCACTAAAACTTTCTCAATATGTTTCCCCTTTTGATTGTGACCTTGTTGACCTTAGCTCTCCCATGCTGGAGAAGGCTCGAGAACGGATTTCAGCGGTCAACACCGGAAAAATAAGAACATTTAAAGGTGATTTTCGTGAAATCGATTTGCCGGATCAAGGATATGATGTCATTATGGCAGCGGCTGTTTTGCATCATTTACGTCATGATCAAGACTGGGAGTTAACCTTTAAAAAGATTTATCGACTAACAGCCTTTGGTGGAAGCGTCTGGATTACGGATCTGGTATCTCATGAAACCGAACCTGTTCAATCTTTGATGTGGAAACGGTATGGTGAGTACCTTTGTTCTGTGGGTGGAGAAGATTATCAAGCCAAAGTATTTGATTATATTGATAAGGAAGATTCGCCGAGATCAGTTACTTATCAGTTGGATCTTCTACGAAAAGTAGGATTTGATCATATTGAGCTTTTACATAAAAATTCCTGTTTTTCCGCTTTTGGTGCAATCAAAACCGGCTAATTAGTTTCATCCGAAAACTGTTCTTTCGGAGTCTACGCTACCTGTCCAATATTTGTCTCAACAGTTTAATCCTCTTCGTCGTCTTCTAGATAGTGGCAACAGCTAACTGCGGCACAGGGGAGTTCTTCTTTTGGAGGTGGTCTTCTTGTGAAGTACCACAAGAAGACGGCTAAACCCGACACAGCCAGGATTGTCGCAATCAATCCGACACCGGATAAGGTCATAACCAGACAGACGGCCAATAGCAAGCCTGTTACTATCATAAGTTTGAGCGATAGTGATCTCACTTTAAACATGTTCTCCTCAGGATTGTCGCACCTCCACATCGGCAGAAGAATCAAAGGGCATGGTAACAAGCACTCCTCCGCTTAAACTGGTGGTCAATTTCGCATGGGGATAGCGCTTTTGGAAAACATTGAGCATCACCTGGTTCTCATCCAAAATCGTAGCCACAAAGCCTTCAAAGTTATTCTCCCTGGCGATCTTCTCTAAAAAAGACAACATATGGCTGGCGATTCCCTGCCCTTGGAAATCATCGTGCACCACAAAGGCCACTTCGGCATAGCCATCTTTTTCCTGGGCGTATGAGCCAATAGCAATCACCTCGTCATGGTCTCCTCTTTGCACCCGAGCGATAAGGGACATATTGTCGTGATAATCTACCTCAGCCCATTGCTGCTGAACAACTTCATGGGAAAACAGGCGCATTTCATAAAAAAAGCTTCGGTATATAGTCTCCTCTTTCAGGGAATAAAAAAAGTTTCGGTATTCGAATTCGTCAGAAGGATAGAGTGGACGTATGATTGCTGTCTGGCCATTTTTCAAGTTCACTCGCCAATTATATTTTTCGAGAAAGATAAGATCCCGCTCCAGAGGTGGCAGTTGATCGGCGAAAATATAATGATGCTTTTTAGCGGCATCGATCAATTGAGCGCGGAATTTTGGGTGGGCGATCTGCGCCAATTCCATAACCCTTCGGTAAATACCTTTGCCCTGCAATTCAGCATAGCCATACTCGGTAACAACATAATCAACATCGCCCCGGGTAGTTGCCACACCTGCCCCCTCGGATAAATGGGAGACAATCCTTGAAACCTTGCCGTCTTGTGCGGTGGACGGCAGGGCAATGATGGAAAAGCCACCTTTGGACATGGCGGCTCCTCTTATAAAGTCCACTTGGTCACCAATACCACTGTAAAAGCGATAACCCAGGGAATCCGAACAGACCTGACCAGTAAGATCAACCTCTAGTGCTGAGCTTATGGAAACGAGATTGTCATTCCGGGCGATCACCAGGGGATCGCTGACAAATTCCGATGACCTGAAATCAAAAAGCGGGTTGTCATTGATGAAACGGTAAAGTTTCTCTGTTCCCATACAGAGTGAGGCTACGACCCGCCGAGGCAGCAGGGATTTGAGCCTGTTAGTGAAGACCTTCTGCTCAAAAAGGGGCAACATGGCATCGGTAATGAGCTGTGTGTGCAGCCCCAGATCTTTTTTATGGACAAGGTGTTTCAGAATTGCATTGGGCAGCGTACCGAATCCTATCTGGAGGGTATCCCCGTCTCGAACCAATTGGGCGATAAAATGACCGATGCGGCGGGTGATATGATTTCCGAGTGCATTGAGATGATAGGTCACCAGTGGTTCTTCATGGGCCACAAAATAGTCGATGTTATCCATATGTACCAAACTATCGCCCCAGGCACGGGGCATACAAGGATTAACCTGAGCAATTACCTGTTTGGCATTCTCTACGGCGGAACGAGTGATATCAACAGAAACACCTAAACTGCAATAGCCGAATTCGTCAGGTGGACTCACCTGGATCAAAGCAACATCCAGACCGATACGACTGCTGGCAAATAATTTGGGAATCTGTGAAAGATATGTGGGTAAATAATCGATTTTTCCTTCAAAAGCAGCTTTGCGCATAGGCTCGCTAATAAAAAACAGTTTGAGGGAAAAACGCTCTAAGAACGCAGAATCATTAACATATTGTGCCAAGGTGTGAGAGTACATCTGGTAAATTATAACGTCCTGGGTAGCCCTGTCTGCCACCATTGCATGGATCAGATGTTGAGGCTCACCGCATCCGGTGCCGAGAAAAACGCGGCAACCGTTATTGATAGACGCAAGCGCTGCTTCTGTAGTAACTGTTTTATCCCCAGGCAGTTTCTGCTGCCATTCTGGCAATGACATGAGATCCCCTTGCATATGCTTATTCAACAATACCGGCCAATTTGACAAAAATGATAGTTGATAGCGTTTTGTACACTCCAGTTGTAAATAATAAAAGTGAACGCTCTTTTTATCCAGGAAAAAAGGATAAGTACGGGCGGTTCGTCCATAGTTTAGAGCCTTACTCCTAAAAACCTGTCAGAAAAAACAAGAAATCATGAGAGTACTTTGGAATTAGGAATTTAAGATGGCTACCAAGGCACTTATCCCCGCAAAGCACGGGGACTGAAAAGAGCACCCCTCAGGTAAGCGACAGATTCCGAGGGGGTATTGAACTGAATGACAGACTTTCAGGAGTAAGGCACTAAAAACCAATTTCACGGTTTCACGGGGCTGGACTAAAGTAAAAAAATCCTGCAACCTTTAGGATTGCAGGATTAATTGACGCGTTAGCCTTGATCTTGGAGCTCTCTGCATCAGATGTAACAGTCGAGCTCTTTACTTATTTATCAGCGTCATCGGCCATTTCTTCAGCCTTGTCTTGAACTTCGTCCGCAGCTTCTTTGGTCGCGGTAGCAGCGTCATCGGCCATTTCTTCGGCCTTGTCTTGAGCTTCTATTACGGTTTCCTTGGCTTTTTCAGAAGCTGTTTTGTCTTCTTCACTGCTGCAACCAAAGCTAACCATTAACAGCAATCCAACCAAAACAATAAAAATTTTTTTCATAGATCGTCCTCCCCTTGTATCGTTAACTTCATTATGTAGAAAGATAGCTCATAAGTCACTCCAGTTCCTGTTGTCTTCACAACTAAGAGAAAAGGGGGTAACGAGTGAGCCGATTAAAGAAATTATCACTTACAATTTTTCATTGCCAGTACCTATCAACCGTCCTGGATATAGAAATATAGCCAACCCCGGTAAACGGGAAGAAAGCCGGGATAAGTGCCTTGGTGGTCACTTTAAATTCCTAGTTTCAAACACTCTCCAGATTTCTTGTCTTTTATACCCGTCAAGCGGGCACTGAAAAGAGCACCCCTCAAGGGGGTATTGAACTGAATGACAGTCTTTCAGTAGTAAGGCACTAAATCAGCCCTTAAGTACCTCATTTAGCACGAGGCTCATTTCCCGCATCTGATATGGCTTTTTTACCGCAGCGCGAAAGCCGAAATTGGCAAAATTGGCCATAACTGAATCATTGGTATAACCACTTGACACTATACCCCCTTGTGGGGTGTTAGAAAAGGTTAGCAGCTGCAGGGTCAGGTCTTTTGCACGTATTGC
Source organism: Desulforhopalus sp. (assembly GCA_013139415.1). Taxonomy (GTDB): domain Bacteria; phylum Desulfobacterota; class Desulfobulbia; order Desulfobulbales; family Desulfocapsaceae; genus Desulforhopalus_A. The sequence continues at coordinate 873 of WTAT01000338.1, read as the reverse complement.
TGCTTTTTCAATTTCATCAAGGGTGCGATTTAGCATGTTCCCGGGTTGAATATCCAATCTGGCAAGAGACAGGTTACCAAGGATGCCGGTTAGAAAATTGTTGAAGTTCATGGGCGATACCGCCCGCCAGTACCCCAAGAGACTGCATTCTCTTCACTTTCCCGAAATTCGTCTTCCAATTGTTTTCGTTGGATTGAGATCTGCTCTAATTGTTGAATCCGGTTTTCTAATTCTTCGTAGGTGGGCTTGTCTGACACCTGATCATCCTCCTGCTGATTAAACGCAGTTCTTCCCAGGAACCTTGCACAAGATGTGTACACGTAAAGTAATAGTTATTATTAGTTTATTTTATCATACATGTTAGGCACCAACAATAACTAACCCCGGTAAACGGGAAAAAAAGCCAGGACTCAGTTCAATACCCCCTTGAGGGGGTATTGAACTGAATGACAGGAAACCTGGAGTAAGGCACTAATTATGCGTACATTTAGCACTTGCAGGGAAGCAGAATTTTGATGTTTTGATGCAAGAATCACACATACCACTGTGTCTTTTTCACTGCTGATTGCGAAGAAAATTCCAGCCTGAAATAATCGGAAGTAAGTTATATAATTTTTTTGACATTTGGCTGTAATGGGTATATGTTTTAAAGCATAACATTAAATACCCATGGTCGGTGCAACGTTATGGGGAACTACCCTTTTGAAAATCTGCAAGAGAGTTTGGAAAACTGCATGTTATCAAATGGCTGATCCTTGAATCGATAAAGTAAAAAACGGGAGGCAAAATGAAAAAGGGAGAAAAACTAGTTATTGTCGGTTGTAGTGGTTCTGGCGGACCAGCAGCCATGATGTCTAAAAAACTGATGCCGGA
>WTAT01000510.1 GCA_013139415.1 Desulforhopalus sp. | reverse complement strand
ATCTAGAGACTGTCCAGCCAGGCCAAAGTTTCTTTCTTGTTTTGCCAATCGATCAGCTCCTCCATTTTGCAATCATCAGGAAGCACTGTCTGTGTATATTTGATAAACTTTCTGAATAGGAAAGATGATGTCAATACGTTGTCTGTATATATGGACTGATGTGCAAGGTTGAATTAAGTCTTTAATTGCGTAACTGTCAGATCAGATTTGGATTTCTGCACTTTAGCACTGACGCCAAAAGCCTTAAAATGTTCATCATGTATGCATTTCTTTGAATTTCTTCAGGCGAAAATGAGCCTCGAGTTCACGCTCACATAGGTATTGGCTTATTGTTTTTGTCTGTTTATTCAGGCAGGGTAAAATACGTTCTTCAAGGATTCTTGTTTTCCTGGTAACACGAATAATTCTGTCTGCAAGACGTTTCAATTTACTTTCGAAAGCGGCAAGTTTGATGATCTCCTCAACAATCTTTTCAAACAGATCAAAAGTCTCTTCAAGATGAGGCGTGGGGTTTCTGTAATCGTAGTTTCTTTCTTCGGGCGAGCGAATCATTGACTCACTGGTGCTCACTTCTTTATATTTTACACCAAGTAGATTGCATTGTTCGATTCGAAGTCCGATTTGGCGACGACTTACTGCTGCCAATGCTTCAATAAAGTCATGGCCTTCATGGCCCAAGCTAAGCTGAAGTTCAACCAAGGCTTTGCTATAGATATCCTTAATAACGGATCTTGTTTGCAGAAAAGGCCTTGTTGATTGGATAAATTCCCTAACAAGAGCCTGTCGCCTCGCCTTCAGAATCAGAACGGCAGCATCTATCGACTGCTTCTTTTCCTTAAGTTTGAGTAAATTTGTCCGGGTTGGATGTATCATGTTTATTTTCTCGCATTAAAATTATTCAGACGAATTTTGTTCTTCTGAATATTCAGAGAGCAGTTTGATTCCAAGATCCAAAGTCTCCTCAACACTTCTTCTCATACCAGCTTGATTGATAAACTTCAGTTCAAAGGCATCTGCAAAATCGAGAAACAATAAATCTTCCTTATTTATCCCTTCACGCCCTACAATAGCTTCAAGATTCCTGAGATCCCGCCCCCTGGCATAATGTTTATATAGTTGGTCGGCGACTTGCCTGTGATCGGAGCGAGTATGTCCTTTACCAATACCTTTACCCATGAGCCGTGACAGACACGGTAAGACATCTATTGGTGGAGCTATACCTTTCTGGTACATCTCACGACTGAGAACAATCTGGCCTTCAGTGATATAACCAGTCAAATCCGGAATCGGGTGTGTAATATCGTCATCCGGCATGGTGAGCAGCGGCAACATGGTAACAGATCCGGTTCTGTCAATGAGGCGGCCGGCACGCTCGAACAAGGATGCCAGGTCAGAGTACATGTACCCGGGATAGCCTCTTCGGCCGGGCAGCTCTTTTCTGGCAGTGGAAATCTCACGCAAAGCGTCGCAATAATTAGTCATGTCTGTAATCACAACCAGGACATCCATGCCTAACTCAAAGGCAAGATATTCCGCAGCTGTAAGCCCGAAGCGCGGTGCCAGCAACCTCTCCATTGCAGGATCACTTGCAAGATTGATAAAAGAGATCTGGCCAGTCTGCATGGACTCCAAGGCCTTCATGTAAAAGGCATATTCGTGATGCGTAAGACCTAAGGCGACAAATATTATTATAAAATCTGTTCCCGCATGCCCGCCTGGACCTGAAATGACACGAGAATTCTTGAGAATACTGGCTGCCAATTCTGTAGAGGGCAATCCCGCACAGGAAAAAACTGGCAGTTTTTGACCTTTAACTAAACTGTTCAATCCATCGATCGCGGAATAGCCTGTTTCAATAAATTCCTCCGGACACCCTCTTGCAGTAGGGTTAATGGGCAAACCACCTATGGGGCTGTATTTTTCGGGAATAAACATGGGCTTACCGTCAATGGCTTCAAAGGCACCATTAAAAATACGGTTGATCATATCTTGTGAAAGTGGCGCCTGTTCCAACATATCTGTAAAAACAACTGAGGTATTTTCGATATCTAATCCTGAGCTTTCACCAAGGATTTGGACCAGGACAGTAGAAGATTCAATTTTCAAGACCTGGCCTTCAACTTCACGACCATTAGAAGCGACAACCTTAACTATTTCACCCATGCGTGCATTGGCGACATCTTCAACAAAAAGAAGAGGTCCCTGGATGAAAGAGATGTTTTTATAACTGTATTCAGCAAGTCTCATACTACTCCTTACTTTCTGCGCCAGTGTCGATTGTTTCGCTACTTGCCTCTTTCTCAAGATCCTGCATTTTATGCCGATACTCTTCAAGAATATCTTGAATCCTGCTGTATGTCTGTTCCGGGGTGGAAAAGGCATCTTCCGTAAAGGCATTTTGGCAAAGAAAATCACGATTAATGCTTTCCGCGACTGCGATGAGAACATGATCAGAATCCTGCAGCCCTTCAGAACCTACAATTTCAGCAATTTCCCGAAGCTTTTCCTCTCGCTGCATAAGCTCGCGACATTCAACCTGCAAGTCAGACCAGTCCTTTGCAACTTTTTTGCAGAAATGACCTGCAACTTCATCCACATACAGCGAAAAACTCTGTGCCCAATTTATTGCAGGAAAATGCCGTCGGTGCGCAAGGGAAGTATCCATCATAAAGAAGGCCCCTGTAGTCCTGAGACATGATTGGGTTACCGGATCTGTAAAGTCACCTCCAGGCGGTGAAACAGAAAGAATCATTGAAACGGAACCTGTTTCACCGTTTAAAGTTTCGACCATCCCGGCTCTGGCAAAATATGAAGCAATCCGTGAAGAAAGCTGGGTTGGGTAACCTTCTTCTCCAGGCATTTCCTCAAGGGCCGAAGAAATTTCCCTCAATGCCTCGGCCCACCGGGAAATGCTATCCGCCAGCAGCAAAACGTGATAGCCCATGTCACGGTAGTATTCTGCCATACTCGCC
>WTAT01000609.1 GCA_013139415.1 Desulforhopalus sp. | reverse complement strand
AGTGCTGCTTTTTGATCAACTGCTTCCACTTCTCCCTTTCTTTTTTCACCGTAAGAGTTTTTCCCCTTCCATATATAAACAGGCATTTTTTCTCCGATTTTGCGGAACTCGTAATTGAAAATACTTTAGTCTTTTGTTTTTTAACAAACAGTAAATAATATGGATTGTATATCAGGAATTTTCAGAATACAAGCAAGCCCCAATACATTTTGCTGGTATTCAATTTTTCTTATAGGCGAGAACACATCAAGGTACCTGGCGAACAATAATGAAACATATGAGCGTAAAAAAAAGCTTGTCTACACTAATTCGCCTTGGTATACTAAAAAGTTGCTAAATATTTAACTATGTCAGTCGTCGGATAGCCGCGACTGTTGTTTCTGGCGTGAGTTGTAGATGTGCCAGTAAGTGATTGATTGGAGGATAAATATATGAAGAATCAGGCCGCAGTAAATTATAACGATGGTCGTTTTCAGCCTGTCACTGAGAAGTGTGAAGGGTGTGGACGTATTGTTGAACAAGAAGAAGTGCAGTACTGCAAGAGCTTTTTGTATCCGGATGCGAAGTGGAAATTGGGTTTTTGTAATATGGCAACTCATGCAAAGCCTGAAATTAATATAATCAAGGTCAGAATCAACCCATTGAAGGCTGCAAAACGGGCTTCAAAGAGAAAATAGTTTTCAGGGAATTCGTTTTCAGGGAATCTTGAAAAAGGGATCTGCTTTAATACAGATCCCTTTTTTGCGTTCTTAACTATTCCGTCAGCAAACGTTCACCAAAGATTGCTGTACCGACTCTCACAATAGTTGCACCCTCTTCAATGGCGATGTGGAAATCTCCAGACATCCCCATCGAAAGTTCCGGTTTTTCAATTGCCGAAAACAAATCTTTCTCCTTGAGTCTTTCCGCCAACAGTCGAAGGTTTTGAAAATATGGTCGTGACAGTTCCGGGTCCTCCTCGAATGGAGGCATGGTCATTAGACCGCAGACCCTGATCCTCGGTAAATCATTCAACTTGATGAGCAACTCTTCTGTGTCGCTGCTTTTCACGCCAGCTTTCTTCGCATCATTGCCTATATTTACCTGAATAAGCACATCCATGGTCTTGTCTAATGTCTGAAGATGATTGTTCAAAGCTTTACCTAGTTTCAACCCATCTACTGTCTCGATCATATCGCATGTGGCGGCAGCAATTTTGGCTTTGTTGCTTTGAAGATGTCCGATAAAATGAAAGATGGCCGAGGGGGGAGCCTGTTGCCTTTTGATCTGCATTTCCTGAATGTAATTTTCTCCAAAAAGTGTCTGACCTGCTGCATGTGCCTCAGTAATCTTTTCGACTGGAAAACGTTTGGAAACCGCAACCAGTTTGATGTCATCGGGTGACCTGTTGACCTTAATTGCGGTATTTGCTATCTGATTTTTAATTCGCTGTATATTTTCTGCTATCATGGCAAGAATTATATCCTGTTGAATTTGAAAAGATTTTCAGCATTGGCTGTAGTTTGTCTACCAACCTGTTCAATCTCCATTTCCCGAAGTTCAGCAATCTTTTTTGCGGTAAATAGTAAATATGATGGTTCATTTCGTTTACCACGAAATGGATGAGGCGCAAGAAAGGGACCATCAGTCTCTAGAACCATTGAAGCTAGGGGGATTTCCCGGGCGACCTCGTGTAGTGTCGTGGCATTTTTGAAGGTCACTATTCCCGGGATTGAAATCAGCATCCCAAGATCTAACACCTTATGAGCAAAAGCAATGTCGCCGGAGAAACAGTGCATGATTCCACCGTAATCCAGCGGTTTAGACTCTCTAAGGATTTTTATTGTATCCTCGTTTGCATCTCTGTTGTGGATCACTACCGGTAGCTTGAGTGCATGGGCCATATCCAGCTGTCTCTTGAAGTGTTCCCGCTGTTTGGATGGTTCAGAGTGTTGTTTCACATAATCCAGACCAATCTCTCCGAAGCCGACTACGTGCTTTGCATGCTGAATATAAAGCTGTTCCAGTTCGGTGTAGTCGCAGTTTTTCAGATTGTTTACGTCATGTGGGTGAATGCCGATGGTAGCTGATATCTGCGGATACCTTCGAGCAAGAGCTATAGCATTTCTGGAACTGACCAGGTCAATACCAATAGTCACAATTCGGCGAATGTGGTTGGCAGCGGCCTGGTTCAAGATCTCTTCCAGGTCATCAGTATAGGCTGTCATATCCAGATGACAGTGCGTATCGATGAACTGACTGGACTTAGGTAGGTGATCTAAGATATCACTTATATGTTTCACTTTTTATTCCTTTTTTTCTTCATTGACAAAAAATAGGCAGTTGCAGCCGAACCTTTCATCGAGACTCTTTAAAAATAAGTAAAGCTACAGTAGCAACTCGTTTGACTTTTCCAGTGTATTTGCAAGATCGATTTGCAATAAATTATTATTTGAAATATACCTTCATATAGGAAAAAAACTATCGTATACTGGTAAGAGCAATATCTTGTTGTATATTTTTGCGTGTTACATGGGGAAGTTACCATTTATTTAGAGAACAATTGGTAGCTTGCTGAATTCATGAAACGCTGATAGTTACGCTTCGATACTTTGTTATACTATTATAATATTTTACATACTTTACAAAGCTAAAATATCTTATTTTTTTGTTTTTTTGAAAAAATCTGGTACCCGCGATTAACATTTACGATGAGGTTTGTGGCATGAATTATGGGATTGTCAGTCAAGAGCAACTCGAGCAGATAGATGAGATTTTGTCAGACAAACTGATAAAACTCGGTGTTGATTGTGTCATTATAATAGACATGGCTGGAAATATTATTACTGCAAAAGATAATGGCGAAAGCAAGTATGACGTCTATTCCTTCGCAGCATTGGCGGCCGGTAATTTTGCTACTGTTGATGCCATGGCCAAACTTGTAGGAGAACAGGAGTTCTCGCTACTGTTTCATAAAGGTCAGGAGTCAAATATACATTTCAGCAAAATCGATGATGAGTTGCTTCTTATTTCCATGTTCGGCAGGGATATATCTCTTGGTTTTCTAAGATTGAACGTTGTAGACGTTATTGAAAAAATAAAAAATATCTGGGATAAAAAGTAAACCCAGGTCGCTATATTACCCGAATAACTGGAGTAGTCAATCAAGGACTTGATCTTTCCGAATGGAAAATAGATAGGGAGTAGAACGTTGAGTTTTATCAACTTAAAGGACAAAGTTGTTCAGGTTAAAATAGTATATTATGGACCGGGGCGGTGTGGGAAGACCACTAATCTTGAATATGTTAACCGTACGTATCGCAAACAGATTATCTCAGAGATGGTTAGTCTTAAGACCCATGGCGATAGAACACTATTTTTTGATTTTCTTCCCTTTGATATGGGACAAATCAAAGGATACGATATCAAAATACAGCTGTACACTGTTCCGGGGCAAGTTAAGTACAATGCAACCCGAAAGCTTGTACTGAGGGGTGTGGATGGGATAGTCTTTGTAGCTGACGCGATGGAGAAACAGCGGGAAAAAAATATTCGCTCTTTAAATCAATTACATGAAAATCTCCTATCGTATAAGGAGAGTATTTTCAGAATACCTCTCGTCATGCAGTACAACAAGGTTGACCTCAAAGAGCACGGCATTCCAATTCTGCCGACCTCAGTATTGCAAAATGATTTAAACAGTCGATTGAAAGTGCCCTATTTTGAGGCGAGTGCAATCACCGGGTATAATGTCGCCGCGACACTGAAGAAAATCATCTCTTCATCCGTGATTTCAATTCAGAAAAAATTACTCTAGAGAGAGCTGTGGTGAAACAGGTTACCGAAAATCAATATGACGATGATTTAACTGTTGGGACTGATGATTATGATGATTCATATTACACTGGTTCGGTTGATCTTTTTGAATTTACAAACGATGAGGAATCGCCGATCAGTCGATTGAAAAGCCTTATTTTATCGATTGATTGGGAGATAACCGATGAGATCCTCATGCAATTCAATGAGGAATTGCTCGATCTTCGGGATATCTGGGCAGGGGAAAAAATAAATCTGGTCTATGTTCAGGCTCTGGAGAAAATAAGTAAATATATCTATCAGAAGAAGGCGGATTCTCATCCCAGTGCTATCAAGCTGCTCCTCACTCTGTACCATAATCTCGAAAAAATCGTATCGTCAATTGATCTTACCAAAGAGCAGAAAAAAGAAATTTTACTGGAAGATGTGAAAAGGTTTGAGAGCCTTAAGCGTTATATAGATAAACAACCCCAGACTGATGATGTATCACAAACTGATCAATTGAAACTACAGAAACCGACTGAGAATATTGGTACTGAAAATGATCTATTAGCTCTCAAAGCTCTCGTACTTGGCATTGACTGGGAGATAACGGATCAGGATCTTAATGAGTTGCGACTCGAAGTTGTTCGACTTGAAGAAAAATTTGCAGAAAGCAGACCGCGACTTGTTCTTTTACAGGGTATTGGCAAACTGGCTGCTTACATAAAGCAGAGAAAAAGCAATGCCCACGCTGACGCATTTACGATATTGCACCTGTTTTACGAATGCCTCGAGAAAATTGTTACAACACCAATGACGCTTGAAGAAGAAAAGGCCATCCTCTTTCCAGCTGTCGAGAGATTTAACTCTTTTAAAATCCTGTTAGGTCCCACAGTTGTGTCTGAGGCAGTTAACCGAGACGAGCAAGAGATTGACGAAGGTGATAGTCCAGGTGATCCATCTGCAATAGCACCAGCATTTGCCGACCTTCCTGAAGAGGAAATAAAGGGTTTTCAGGCAGAAGAAGAGGCAGAGGCTCTTGGTTTAGATAGTTCTGGCAATGTCGATAATCAAATAGAAAGCTTTTTTTTGGGGAGTAGCCTCCAGAATTCAGAGGATCCCACCCATGTTGATGGTGCTGGTACGGCAATTGCCGAATACCACGAACTTGCGCTTCAGGGTGTGGATGTGGAGGAGGATGAAGATGAGGCTGACACAGGAGTGCTATCAGAAAACGATACGCTCGCCCCAGCCTTAAGCCAGGCGATCGAACAAAACATAGAGGATGAGGCATCTCCCGTTTTTCAGGGGGAGGAGTTGTCTCAGGCTGAGGATCCGATTGTTCAAGCAGACAGTCCAGGATTGCCCGTCGAAGAGTTTTCAGAAACTTTAGCCGATGGTGATTTTCCGAATCAGGATGAAGATAAGGCGGCACATGATTTTAGTAAATTGGACAAAGAAATCGTTCTTCAGGGAGTAGATGTCGAAACTGAAGCCGATGATGATTCTGATGAGGATGCCCTGCCTATGCTGGAAGGAGAGCTGGCTCCTGCCCTTGCTGAAAATGATGAAGTCAGTATTTACAATGCAAAAATATTTGAAAATTCATCCGAAATAGAAACTATTGATGACGAAATTGCTGGCACTCTAGGGGGATTCTTCGATGAGGAAATCGAATCACACTTATCTGTATCCCCAAATATAGAAGATGAAAATTTCGATGTCGCCTCAGTAGTTGTTGAGTCGGAAAATGATGACATAAAAATCAATTCATCTATTGACTCCACGCCATCTTTCGATCCGGAACAGATCCCTATTGAAAATCAGGCAGGTGATGGCGATATTGATGAGGATGATTCTGTAGCCCTTGCTGTGGAAAATACAATTTCCTCTGAAGAAGAACCTGTAAAATCACTAGATGACAACTTAGACAGTATCATACCTGAGACAGAGCTTGAAGATGAAGGTGAGGCAATTGCCTTTATTTCGGAATTGGAAGAGGAGAAAAATCTCGATTTATTTTTCGAAGACAGTGATTTTGAAAAAAGCGCAGAAGGGTATTTGGCAGCCAAGGTAGAGGAAACTTCAAAAGAAATTGACGATCATCTCGATTCATTTTTTGATCTTGGAGAAGATGTCGAGGAACATGAAAATGATAAATTGCTTTTTACTCTTCCTGACGATACGATTGAGGATAATTTAACCGTTGAGGAGGATGTTCGTCCTTCGGTATCTGAGAATTTAGAAGAGGAAGAAGTTGTTTTTGAACTGGCCGAAGAAGAGAGCGAGTTGTCCGGTGAAGTATCTGATATTGGGAAAAATAAGCAAACAACCTCCGATGAGTTGTTATCATCAGATAATGATATCTTTTCCTCAGCACTGACTACTGAGGATGAGAATATCGATGAATTCTCAGTAAATCTTGAGGTTGGCAAGACTGCAGCTGCTTATGATTCCTTGCGAATCTGTGTGGACTCTCTTGGTGTTGAACTTGATGATAAAATTATCTTTGGTCTCTGGAGTGAGATTGACCGACTAGGTCAGAACCTGACAGACAAACCCCTGGAAAAAACATTTCTTCAGTTGCTCTCAACTATTACCAGGCATATTGATCAGAATCGCTATGATTCAAGCACCGATGCCTATGTTTTACTGCAATCTATTTGCAGGGCACTGATTGAAGTGGATGAGGACGACTTACATCAAAACCTGGAACTGTTGCTTGTTGAAACCAGCAATGTATTGAAGTGGCAAGAAAATATGCTGGCAGAGCAGATAGCGATAGATGAGGCGGAATTGACGATTGGTGATTCAATATTAACTGATCAGGTAGGTGAGCAGGAAGATTTTGATCAATTGGTGGGGCGCTATGAGGAAGACCAGGCAGTTAAACGGAACGGTAGCGAACAGTTAAGTAGTATAGAGGATCATGGGACTGCACTGACAGAAGACACAGATATACTTTCCGACGATATGAAGCAGGAAATTACAACATTGCGCCAGACGCTACAAGATGAAATTGCAGAGTTGCGGAATGAATTGAAATGTGACCAGCCTTGATGGTTTAGTGCCTTACT
>WTAT01000309.1 GCA_013139415.1 Desulforhopalus sp. | reverse complement strand
ATTTGGTAAAAAGACTGGTTCATTGCTGATCCCCGGTTAAAGTTTTTGCGCCGTTTACTACCCTTACCTCCATGGGCACTTCTGCCATTTCGGGATAGATAAGTGGTACAATTGTCCGCAGCGCCTGAACAAATGTGTCAGGCGAAGGACTGCAGACAAGGTTTGGGTCCACCACATGAATCCTTTTGTCTTTAACCGCTTTTATCACTTTTATCTGGCCCCACTTTTTTCGTTCATCTGCAGCAACGCCTGTTTCTGAACCCATAATACCAATCAGGATCACATCTGGATCAGCAGCAATTACGCGTTCGTAACCCACTCGCCCGGACGGTGTGTTACCGATCGCGTTTTCAGCAAGGATCAATTCGATAAAATCGTTGGTGAAAGAGTCTCTGCCTGAAACATAGAGCGGGTCGGCACCGATCTGCATAATCACTTTCTGCGAAGGCAGTTCAAGTTGGATAATCCGGTCGACCATCGTCCTTATCTGATAATGCAATTCAGCCGTGATCGCTTTAGCTTTCTCCTCCAGGCCAAGTAGCCGCCCCAATTGTTCAAATTGATCACAGCTTGAAGCAAACGAGGAGGGTTGATCGAAGCGGACCACTTTAAGTCCGACTTTACGCAAGAGATCAACCTGAGAAGCACTGGTTAAACCGGTGGCCAGGACTAAATCTGGCTGGAGGCCTATAATTTTTTCAACAGAAACTTGCATTACAGAGCCTATTTTCTCAGTGTTTTTTGCAGCTGCTGGTCGAACGCAATATCGTGTTGTACCAACTAGACGATCCCCTGCACCCAGCAGGTAGACATTTTCTGTGTTTACTGGCCCAAGAGATACGATTCTTTTGGGGACCTTTAATAAAGGCTCTATTTTTGCCATGCAGATGGTGTTAGTGCAGAACAAGATTCCCAGAATGACTAGCCCCGGTAAACGGGAAATAAGCCGGGATAAGTACCTTGGCGGTAACTTTAAGTTTATAATTGCAATACACTCTTCAGATTTCTTGTTTTTTATACCCGTCAAACGGGCACCGAAAAGAGTACCCCTCAAGAGGGTACTAAAATAAGTACCCCTCAGGGGGGTATTATAAAGAATGACAGGAATTCTGGAGTACTCAGTATAGTGCCCCCTTGAGGGGTAAGGTACTAAACCTCCTGCTAAAAGACTATTTGATAAAAAAATAGAGAAAAGTAGCTGGAAAAATGATTTTTGACCCAAAAATGTTTTCCAGGTTGGTCTGATATTTTTTCTAAGCATTATGGTGTATCTCTATTATTGTTCTTTTTGCATTGTTCTTGTTGCTGCAGGCCCGTTACCAGAGCACCAAGTGCTTTTCGCATCACCAGTGGCTGGTCCGGATCTTCTACTTCCTTGACATCTACCTCTTTACCCGCAATTTGGCTGGCGACAGTACGGCACCAAGTGTCAAAGGAGCTGAGATCAATCACCAGGCCGCGTTCATAGTGATCACTGATGGCAAAGGCTGCCGCTATAAAACTGCTGTAGCCAGGTTGCAGGAGAAGCTGCTCAAGGTCTTTACCCAGCTCATTCTCGCAGTCGCAGAGGCGGCTGAGCTGCCAGGCGCTGGTCTTACGATCTTTTAATCGTGCGAAGATGGAGCGATTACTGGTTATACCATTCTGTTTTGCCAATGCTTCGTTCACGCCGTCATAAACGGCCCGGGCAATAAGCTCACCCATCTTGGTGTGGCCACCGGTGGCATCAATCTGAGGTCCTGTTCCCTGGACAATGAGAATATTATCGGTGCCCGTACCGGTGGCAGGGTTGATTTTCGAGGTAGCTGTTGAACGGATATCAAGATCTTGGAGAGCCGCAGTTTTTGCCTCTACAGCACTGATAAGAGCTCTGGTCATGGCCCGCTTGCTCAGTGTTGTATTGGTGAGCAGGATTATATTAATAGTGCCCGGTTTTTCCTCCTTTTTATTTTTATCCAGCTCATTCAACTCATCCAGTTCATAATAGGCACCAACATCTCCTGCCATGCGTACGGCGTTGCTCTTTACCCCGGCGGTCACCAGAGCGGTTACCTTCATCTCTTTGTATCGGGCAGTTGCTACGGCCAGATTATCTATATCTGCGCCGGTAAAAAGCATGGCTGTATCTTCTTCCTTTAGTCCCAGGGCGGAGAAGGTCCGCTTGCGAAGCCCGGCAAGTCCCTGGCTGTGGTCAAGCCCCCAGGAAGGTGGCGGGAAATAATGATTGCCGATAAAGCTGATATCCTGCCGCCAGCCCTCAAGTGTTGAGAGAATTGTCATTGGCTCTTTGAGTTTGATCAACACACTTTTATTGCGAAAATCGAGAATATCACTATATACTTTTTCTGCCTGAGCGATGTAGTCGTAATCAATTTCCAGCTCTCTTTTTTGAACAACCTTAGCCGGAAGAACCAGCTGCTCAGGGTCAGCAAATTCGTTTTCATAGAGTCTTGCAGCCAGCCACGAGACAAAATAACCAGTGTGGGTCGAGGCTCTGCAGGTAAGATCGCAGGGGAAGAAGATAATCCGATTATCCTGAACCGCATCAACATCCCCCCAGCCAGGCTGAGAAAGGATCGACAGGACCTGGC
>WTAT01000437.1 GCA_013139415.1 Desulforhopalus sp. | reverse complement strand
CTTTTCAGCTGCTGCCTTGATCATGGAATATTCACCGCTGACATGGTAGGCAGCAATCGGTAAATCGAATTCGTCTCGAAGCCGGGAAATGATATCAAGGTAGGCGACCGCAGGTTTCACCATGATGATATCTGCTCCTTCGTCTACATCCAGAGTTGCTTCCCGCAGCGCTTCCCTACTGTTTGCCGGATCCATCTGATAGCTTCTTCGGTCACCGAATTGAGGCGCACAATCTGCAGCATCTCGGAAAGGACCGTAAAATGCCGAAGCATATTTAACCGCGTACGACATTATAGGGACTGAATCGAAATTGTTTTCGTCAAGTGCTGCTCTGATTTCGGCTACTCTACCGTCCATCATATCCGATGGCGCAACCATGTCGGCACCTGCCTGGGCATGGGAAAGGGCGGTTTTAGCGAGAATTTCAAGGGTAGCGTCGTTGTCCACCTCATTGTTGATCAAACAACCGCAATGCCCGTGGTCAGTGTATTCACAGAGACAGACATCGGTGATGACCAGCAGTTCTGGTACTTTGTTTTTTAGCTCTTTAATCGCGGTCTGAATGATTCCGCTTTTGATATGGGCACCCGAACCTACAGCGTCTTTTTTTTCTGGTAAACCAAAGAGGATCACCGAATTGACTCCCAATTGTAAGCAATCTCTTGCCTCTTTTTCCAACATGTCGACCGTCATTCTAAAAACCCCAGGCATGGAAGAAATTTCTTCTCGTTTTTTCTTACCTGGCATGACGAAAAGGGGATAGACAAATTGAGCAGGGGAGAGTTGAGTCTCTCTGATGAGGGCACGAAAGGCACTGTTTTTGCGAAGTCGTCTGGGTCTGTATTCTGGAAAAACCATTTATGTTCCTCTATAGTATGTGTTTGTTGTAGGTGTTTGTAGTAGGTGTTTGTACATTGAAGGGGGAAGAGATCGATTCGATAAAAAATCCGTATCGCCTTTCCATATTATTGAGTTTCTGTAATTACTGAATAATTTCCAAAGATTTGAGTTTTTTGTGCAGGTGGCTCCTTTCCAGACCCACCTGCTCAGCTGTTTTGGAGATATTGTTTTCGTTCTGCAAAAGTTTTTGCTGCAGATATTCTTTTTCAAACAGTCTTTTCGCTGTTTTGTAATCTGCTGCTAAAAAGGGATTCATGGTGGAACCATTGCCGACTGGACCTGTAACGTGCCTGGGATTGAGAAACATTCGAATTTGCACAGCTGTGATGGTCGGTTCCTGACACATGATAGCCAATCGTTCAATAAAGTTTCTTAGTTCACGTACGTTGCCGGGCCACTGGTGTTCCATCAGGGCTTGATAGCTATCTGGTGTGAATTCTTTATGTTGCACCCCCCTGCTGACTAAGAGTTTCATCAGGGCATCAACAAGCATCGGGATGTCCTCGAGTCGATCGCATAGCTTCGGAACATGAATGGGTACCACGTTGAGTCGCCAGAAGAGATCCGCTCGGAAATTGCCGACCTCGATTTCTTCTTCAAGATTTTTATTGGTGGCCGCCAGTACCCGGACGTTGACATTGATCGTTTTATTGCCGCCGACCCTTTCAAATTTTTGTTCCTGCAGGATGCGCAGGATCTTCGCCTGGGTGTTGAGGCTCATATCACCGATTTCATCTAAAAAGAGAATACCACCGTCTGCCTGGTCAAATTTGCCACGTTTACTCACATAAGCCCCGGTAAAAGAGCCTTTTTCATGTCCAAACAATTCCGATTCGATCAGTTCGTCTGGAATTGCAGCGCAATTCAACTCGATCATCGGCTGATTGCTTGAGCGGGAGGCGCGATGGATTGACTGAGCAACCAGCTCTTTTCCGGTACCGTGCTCCCCCCTGATCAGTACCCAGGCATCGGTGGGGGCAACAATTTCGATCTGTTGTCTTAGGGCCTGTATAACCTCAGACTCACCAGTAAGGTTTGATTTATGGGTCGATCCCTGACGCAGTAGACGGTTTTCCTGTTCGAGTTTGGCAAACCGCAAGCCGTTGGAAATGGCCAGGATGATTTTGTCATAGGAGAGAGGTTTCTCGATGAAGTCGAAAGCGCCTTTGTGTGTTGCCTGGACGGCAGTTTCGATGGTCCCATGGCCGGAAATCATAATAATCGGCATCCCGTATTGCTCATGGATTTTCTCAAGAGCGGTCATGCCGTCCATGTTGTCGCCAAGCCAGATATCGAGAAGGACCAAGTCAATATTCACGGTCTCAAGTATCTCAAGGCCTTCCTCGGCAGAAGAGACACCAATGGAGGAAAAACCTTCATCGTCGAGAATTCCGGCCAGGCTCTCCTGAATGCTTATCTCATCATCTATTATTAGTATGCGTTTACTCATTTATTTTGTGTTGGTTGCATATATTGGAAAAAATCTCGTTGTAACTCACTGATTTTGCAGGATTGGACAGTCTGTTGTCGGTGAGTGCCTTCAAGATAACTTATTTCACGTAAGCGTGACAGGCTTTCAAGAGTAAGGCTCTAAAAAGAGCGTCCCTTTGATGGGTGTTATAATAAATCCAGTCTATTGGGGGTAATATAATTATTGTCTATTCAGGAGCGGCAATTCGATTATGAAAACTGATCCGGTTGGCTTGTTGTCCTGCACCCGAATGTAGCCATTGTGGTCGGAAACAATAGTGGAGACGATGGCCAACCCGAGGCCTGTCCCTGTTTTCTTGGTAGAAAAGTAGGGTTCAAAGAGTTTCAGTTTATTATCTTTGGAAATTCCGGGACCATCGTCGTGCACCTTGATGAAAACGTTCTCCTGCTCATCATCTAGGGAAAGTTCAATGGCTATTGTACCTCCATCAGGTAAAACTGCAACCGCATTGTCCAGAAGGTTGATCAGGCAGCGTTTGATCTGTTCGGCATCAAAACTAAAAACAGGAATGGACGTCTGCTCCCGACAACTGAAGGAAATATTTTTATGGGCTTCTTGATAGAGAAAGAGGGTGTTTTGGGACAGCTTGGTCAAATTATCGGGAGATTTGTGTACCTTGGGCATTCTGGCAAACTGCGAAAATTCACTGACCAGTGTCTTGAGCTCATCCACCTGGGTTATAATGGTATTGGTACACTGATCGAAGATGCTATTTTTCTCATTAAGGATTGCGGGATAGCGTCTGCGAAGTCGCTGTGCGGAGAGTTGGATGGGGGTCAGCGGGTTCTTGATTTCGTGAGCTATTCGCCTTGCCACTTCTCTCCATGCCGCCATACGCTGCATCTTTTCCAGTTTGGTAAGGTTGTCGAAAACCAACACAAAACCAACAGGATTTCCTGTATCATCTTCCAGCCGTGTAAAGTTAACTAACAGGGAATAATTTTTCCCAAGCACATGGATTTTTATGTGTTGTTCTATGGTGATCTTGCCGGTTACCTGCAGTTCTTCGATGAAGCCGACAACGATTGCTGCCTGATGTGGGGGCAGAACATCCTGGAAATTTAGTCCAATAAAGAGTGATTTGTCGATGCGGAGAAGTTTTTCAGCGAAACGGTTGATGGTCGTGATTTGGCCATGATCATCAAGGGAGATGACCCCGGCAGAAACATTTTGCAGGATTATTTCAGTGTAACGTCTGCGTTGCTCTGATTCCTGTGAGCTTTTTTGCAAAGCGGTGTGGGTGTCGGCAAGTTTTTTATTACTGGAGTTGAGATTGAGGGTCATCTTGTTGAAGGAATCGACGAGTAAACCCATCTCATCTTTGGACTCACGTTCCATCACAAACTCCAGGTCGCCGTCCGCAACTCTCCTGGTGGCCAGCACCAGTTTTTCAAGCGGGTCGGTGATACCTCTGGAAATATAGAGACCAAACCAGATGGCGGCGAAGATGACCAATAGAGTAACAATAAGCAGGATGATCAGCAGCCAGAATTTAAACGGTTTCTTAAAATGTTTTAGTTGTCTGTATCCCTCAATGCCTTGGGAAATAGTGGTCATGCGGGCAAGCTGTTCGCTTTTTACCATGAGGGAGGTTACGAGTGCAGCCCGGCCGAGTCCTCCTTTGCCGATCTGGATCTCGGCAATGCAGTTCACCAGGTCACCGGTTTTTATCTCCTGTATCAGAATTTCACGTTTATGACTGTTTCGGACCCTTTCGAGGATAGTCAGGGGGATTTGGGGAATAATAACGCCTCGAAGTTGCGGGCCCTTAACGCTTATCTCAAGATTCTTGTCATTGGTGATAAGAGTAAGACTGTCGGGTCCGTTAATAGGATTGAAAGTGAGAATGTTATCCAACGTATTGCTGATCGTCTCGGGCGTATACGCAGCCATATCCAGATTCTTCAAGCGCTCGGCAATGCCTTCACTCATAAGGGTCACCTGTTCTTCTTTTTCACGTAACAGGGATTGGGCGAGTTTGAGGGATTCTTTTAGAGAGTCCTCTATGCTGGCATTAAACCAGTAATCCATGCTGGTCGAGACAAACTGGAGTGCCACAAAAAAGAGCAATATAGTTGGGATAAGGGCAAGCGAAAGAAAGGAAGCGATCAGTTTAGTCTTGAGTTTACTGCCAAGACGATTGACTTTTCGTTCAAATAAAAGTTCCGCCAAGTTGCGTAAAACAAGGAAGAGCACAAACAGGACCAGCAGAACATTTACATTGATCAGGGCAAATATGAGGATACTGTTGTCGACAGGTAGTTCAACTTCGTCCCTTAGAAGATGGCTTTGGAGCCAGATAAACAAGGGAATGAGAAGAAGGCAGATTAAAATGACCCGGCGGATCAATTTTTGTTTTTGGCGAACCTGCTTTGCAGTATATGGCCGCTTGGTGTTCGGCTTGCCTTCTGGCAAAGGGGTTCCCATGGTCAAGGTTAATATGTAAACAAGATGGTATGCCAGTCGGTTTCAATATCCCACCAGGAGAGAAAAGGGAGGATGTTGTGCAGACTTAAAGGTAAAGTCTTTTGATAGAGTTCCGCTCGTATTCTGAGCTTATACAGGTTGTTTGGAAGCAGTTGTTTGAGTTCGACAACTCTGGCACCGTTTATTTCGTTTATCTCTTTCTGTGCCTCAAAAAAAGAGCGGAACGACAACACCTTGTTGTTGTCCTCTTCCAGGGTGACCTTGTAGTTTTCTTTCAGGGTGTCAAAGGTCATGGTATGCTGAAAATTATGGGTTGCTATAAGCTCGTCAGGCTCTTTTCCTGTCGTTTTGAACAATTCAATAAAAAAAGAAAAACGGAGTGCAATACCACTATGAAGGATTTCTATCATTTCAGAGTTGAAACTATTTTCGAGGGTTCCAAAAACGATGAGATGATTCTCCGAGGTGGTGGCAGTTAATTCATTGATGGTTACTTTCCGTTCTGGATTGACAGCTGAACCGGCAATCACAGGAACGATCAATACCAGAAGGAAGATATAGGAAAACAGTATGGATTTAAAGTGCATAATGAGTGGTTTTATATTGAAACGGCGGTAACCGATTGGCGATGTTGCTCTCACCCCGGTAAACGGGAAATAAGCCAGGACTCTTTTTAGTACCCCCTTGAGGGGTATAAGTGCCTTGGTGTTAACTTCAAGTTATTGATGTTAAATGTACTCTCAGTTTTCTTGTTTTTTATGACAGACTTTCTGGAGTAAGGCACTAAAATACTACTCTCCGCTTAAGAAATCTCATACGCGGTCGGATGGTCCTGAGTGTCTCTCGCAGTTTTTTGTTTCGGTTTTTAATTTTCGATGTTACAATTTCGTTGCTTTAGATGGTGCTAATTTACCTGATCTCGTTCTGGATGTCTATTGCTTGTTCTTCTCTCGTTGATCCTTTCCCGTCAACTGTTTTACTATCTTGAAAATTCTTTTCCTGTTTTTTTATGAAGAATTTTTGTGGAGAATACATATCCCGCTTTGTGGGGATATGAAAAACAATGACACGGTTGATTGACAACAGTGGGGAGTTAGCCTATTGGTATATATTCAAAAAAACAGCTGGGCATGTTGCCCTGATTTGTTACTATTTTAGAACAAATTTTAATGTAGAAGGGTTGAGAAAATGCGTATAGCTATTCCGTCAAATTCTCCGGGTGGTCTTGATGCCGAACGTTCTGATCACTTCGGTCATTGTGACATCTTTACCATGCTCGAGATTGATGAAAAAAAAGAAATCAAAGATGTGACTATTATTAAGAACGGCGACCATGAGGCAGGAGGTTGCCTGGTTCCTGTAAAAATTCTTCAAGATGCCGGTGCTGAGGCAATTATTGTCGGAGGAATGGGGGCAAGGCCCATGCGTGGCTTTGCTGATGTGGGTATCACTGTTTATTTCGCTGACCGCAGCAGCATGAAAACGGTACAGGAGGTCGTTGGTGGATTAACCGCCAACAAATTACCTGTCATGCATGCAGACCAGGTCTGCAAGGGATCGGGGAACTGCCACCACTGATAGAATGATTTTTTCTTGTTGCCGGTATAAAGACTTCTGAATGGCTGCTCGCATCAATGACATTTATTAGGTTTTTAACCGGCACAGAATAATTGTTTTTTGATTTTCAGCTTTAGATGAACAGAGAAAGCGATCCGACTTGAAGCTATTCGGATACCGTTTCAGGCAGAGTGAAGAATAATGTCACCAAGACCAAAGAAAACGAGGAAATGTCAGGGAAGATTCTGTGGCAGGGCCTTTAAGCCCACAGGAACCCCCCTTACTGAACTCCCAACAATCGAATTGTACCGGGATGAACTGGAGGCACTACGTTTGTGTGACGGGGAAGGGATGACTCAGGAGGAGGCCGGCCAGAGCATGGGTGTTTCCCGGGGCACGATTCAGCGCATAATTACTGTCGCCCGGAAAAAAACCGCTATCGCGCTGACCGCTGGGCAGGCTTTAATTTTTGTCGATGACGAGGAGAAAGAATAGCTTTTTGTCGTCATCGATCACCATCCAAGTTGGTTCATTAGGATCAGCAGGATCACCCTGCTGGCATCAAATATTTTCTCTTGTTTTGTCAAAGGTAATATCTGGCCACTTTTCCATGAAGTATTTCAGCATCCACTCGTTTTGTGCCAGATAAGTGAGAAATCCTTCTGAGTCATAGGCGAGAGCAGCCTGGTTTTTTCGTTCGAATTCCGCCAGGGCTTTCTTGTCGTCGCACCGAACCCATCGTGCCGCCTGGTAGTCAACCGGCTCATAAATTGCCTTCACGCTATATTCGTTCTGCAGCCTTGCCATGGTGACCTCGAACTGCAATACGCCAACGGCTCCCATGATATAGTCTGCACCTATCAGTGGTCGGAACACCTGGATTGCCCCTTCTTCAGCGAGCTGCAGGAGACCTTTCTGCAGTTGTTTCATTTTTAGCGGATCTTTCAACAACACCCGACGAAAATGTTCCGGCGCAAAATTTGGGATACCGGTGAACTTGAGCATTTCCTTCGAGGTAAAGGTGTCACCTATTTTGATGGTTCCGTGGTTATGCAGGCCGATAATGTCCCCTGGCCATGCCTCGTCCACGTTGGCACGCTCCTGGGCCATGAAGATGGTGGCGTTGGAAAGGGTTATGTCTTTGCCCAGGCGATGATGTTTTACCTTCATGCCTCGGGTGAATTTCCCGGAACAGATTCGGAAAAAGGCAATGCGATCTCTATGGGCAGGGTTCATGTTTGCCTGGATTTTGAAAACGAAGCCGGAAAACTCCTTTTCATCGGGAGAGACTTCACGACTCACCGACTCCCGCGGACCAGGCGGCGGTGCCATTTCTACAAAACAGTCGAGCATCTCACTGACACCGAAATTGTTAATTGCACTGCCAAAAAAAACCGGGGTCTGGCTGGCTTCCAGATAATGTTCGTACTCAAAGGGATTGGCTGCACCTTCTAGAAGGTCGATATCCTCTCTGAGGTCCTCAGCTGCCTTTGCGCCGAGAAGCTCATCTACCTTCGGATCGTTTAAGTCCTCTATCACGATTCCTTTGATATCCCGGGTATTCTGCCCCGGGGTAAAGAGGTGAAGCGTCTTTTTGTAAAGGTTGTATACTCCTTTGAAGGTCTTACCCATCCCGATAGGCCAGGAGAGGGGGGTACATTCTATCTGTAGCTTTTCCTCTATTTCAGCCATGATATCGAGAGGCGATTGCCCCTCACGATCAAGCTTGTTGATAAAGGTCATGATCGGGGTATTACGCATACGGCAAACTTCCATCAGTTTCTCGGTCTGCGCTTCTACTCCCTTGGCACTATCGATTACCATTACGGCCGAATCAACTGCAGTCAAGACCCGATAAGTATCTTCCGAGAAATCTTGATGGCCGGGGGTGTCGAGAAGATTTACCTCGTAATCCCGATAGGTAAATTTCATCACTGAGGTGGTAACGGAAATGCCACGCTCCTGCTCAATAGCCATCCAGTCGCTGGTTGCGTGCCGTTCGACTTTGCGGGATTTGACGGCACCCGCCATGTTGATGGCACCGCCGAAGAGAAGCAGTTTTTCGGTAAGGGTCGTTTTGCCGGCATCCGGGTGACTGATGATACCGAAGGTTCGTCTTTTAGCTATTTCCTGGATGAGTTGTTTGTTCATAACGGATGAAAAAATGACGTTGATTTATGGAATGATCTTATTAAAAGAGCTCAAAGAGAAAATCTCACAGTATAGGTCCTTTTTCCAATAATGGAAACAGAAAACGAAAAACAATAGAAAATAAGGAGAGGAATCCGGTGACGGAGGTTGGGTGCAAAGGCCCGCAATAATAACCCCAACCCACAATAAATCAGAAGAAGATTTCACAACATGATGCCATTTTTCAAGACAGGTCCTCTTTATTGATATTTTGGAACACTCTTTGATTGGTCGAGTTCATTGCAGG
>WTAT01000136.1 GCA_013139415.1 Desulforhopalus sp. | reverse complement strand
GTTCCTTAAAGAAAGGAATAACTGATTTTAGTTGGTGTGTACTTTGGCAATATCAACTTATAATGTTTTTCGCAGGGTTGAGATTGTTCCTGATCAGCTTATACGTGATCATGCCCGAAAAACTTGCCTGAAAAGGAGCATTCTGGCACCTTTAAAACTTCAAAATTGTTTCCAGAATAACAGCTGCAAATGGAGCACTCTGAATTCTTGATGTTTCCAGATTATTTTTAGTGAAATTCACTATGATCTTCTCCCCAGCGCGTTAGGCACTAAGACTGATTACACGACACTATCGAGCAAATCACCACATTGTTCAATGATTCGCAAATAGCCCTGAAAGTGGATCGACAATATGGGCATGTTTTACGCTAGGCGGAAAAGTGATAAAAGTGGACTTTTAAGGTCGGGGCGCGGCACCGGTTTGAGGGCAGCACTCCCCGGCAACATGCTTACGCAGCGGCGGCACCCCCCCCCAGAAAAACCCACTTTTGCCACTCCCCCTGGCCCCGGACAGTCACTCGCCCTCAGAATTTCCGAGAGTTCAGCCGAGCGGGGTAGCGCCCACCCCAAAAGTCCACTTTTACCACTTACAGAAACTTCCATTTCCAATATGCAATCCCGATCCCAATCAGCATCAAAGTCACTGGCAAGGGGTACAAGAAACAGAGTGCGGTGACAAATACTACACCCATATTGCGTGTTGAAGGAAAGAGCATACAGAGAGCGGCAGCGGTTGCTAGGGCACAGGTCAAGGTAATCATAGAGTCTCCTTTTCATATAAGATACTGATGTTTACGAATCTTTATTTCACGCACCAGCACCACATAAGCAGTCCGGTAAGTAGTACAATTACAACCAATGAACCCTTTAAGGTCATCGCCAGAACTCCTGTCATTACCAACATCTCTCCGAACTTGATGAGTAATACGCTCATTCCGATTACTGCTGATGAAATCCAAAACATAGATGCTCCTTTGCGTTTAAAAAAAATCCCCAATAACCAAAGGGGCATGGGATAAGACGTGTTTGAAAGTTTCTTTTCAGTCGTCAGTCATAGCTAAACCGATTTCCTTGGCAACATTCTCGGTGGCGGTTTTGATACGCTGCGGTGAGATATGTGCATATCGTTGAGTTGTTTTATAACTGGCATGACCCAACTGGCTCTGCACCACATACAGATCTGTTCCGGCTTCGATGCTTAAAGTTGCAAACGTATGCCTAAGCGTATGGATGCAGATGTCCTCTATTGCTGCCCTTATTTTAACTGTGCTAAACAGCTTTTTAGGGCTGGAGATATGGCCTCCGGGTTTTGCACCTGGAAAGATGTGAGGGTTCCCTGAGGTACGATGCTTTTTAAGTTCCTCCAATACAGATAAGGCCATAGAGTTGATAGGCACATAGCGAGACTTCTTGCTCTTGGCATTTTCCATCCTGATGTGTACGGTGCCATCTGCCCCGAGGTCATCCCATTTGAGCATCTTCGTCTCACCTAGCCTCAAACCGGTAAAAAGCAGAAACTTCAACAACATTGCCGATACATGGCCGTCATACTTATCCAACTCAAACAGTAACCTCTTGATTTCTTCATGATCGAGGTAGCGTAACCTGCCTGAGCTTTCGGGATATTTCGGAATTCTTGCACAAGGGTTAGCACCTTCAAGCACAGACCAGAGTAGGGCAGTCGAAAATAACTTCGACCAGAGGCTCCTATAACGATTGCTGTTTGTTCCGGAGCTCCGGTTCTTGATTTTAACGAGGTGGTCCTGAATCTCTTTGCTGGTGATTGTGTTTAAGGTCTTATCCCCGAAGTTTGGAAGAATCTCTGCATTGAGTTTACGTACATCGTCTTTCCAGGAACGCTTATGGGAACGAGCCCATTCCATGTAAGATACAGAGAATTCCCTCAATGTCGGTACATCAACGGATTTGTCTCTAACTGCCAGAGGGTCGATATTTCTATTCACCATCCCTCTGTACTTGTTGGCCGTTTCCCGGACCTCCTGTAATGATAAGCAGTCAAAGTCCGCTATCTTGATGACCCTTTTACGCTTGTTGAAGACATACCTGAAATGAAAGCTTTTCCGTCCGTTCTTGGAGGCAAAGAGCTTTAAGCCGGGGGTGGTATCCGAATATTCTTGATCAGTCGATTTGGAGTTTCGATCGTTCGGTGGCAATGCTTCTATCTTCTTCTTGGTGAAATTAAACTTTCGTGAATTCATTGATTATCTCCTTAATGTTAAAGTTGAGTCTAGGTGTACGGTGGTGAAGACCGTTGCTCCCCTCCGAGGGTTCTGTTGGTTTTGTTGGAAACGTCAAATTGGGGATCGACGCTCCTGTCATGCTCCTGTCTTTTGGCAGACAAAAAGGTTCGAAAACACTATTCAGTACCCTTACTGGCTTTTTTCCTATCAGGAGTAGGCTTAGTTTTTCTTGTGACGGCGGTTTTAGCTTTTCTCTCTGCTCGCAATTTCAAGCTGGCAGCTATGTGATCGGGCAGATCAATGTTCTTACTTTGGAGGGATCTAATTTTTGCCTTTATCTCCTTAAAAGATAAGTAGGTGAGTTGGCTG
>WTAT01000635.1 GCA_013139415.1 Desulforhopalus sp. | reverse complement strand
AATCTAATCACCCAGCTTCCGGATACGGGCGCGGGTTTCCCCACAGACCCCTTGGTGGTTTCGCCTAATGTCAATGCCATATTTTCTTATTTTTCAGGATCTCACCAGTGGACAGCTTTTATCGATGCGATGAAGGAGGAAGGGCTTGTTGAAATTCTTGCTAAACCGACCTTGGTCTCCTTGAGCGGTCAAACTGCCAGCTTTCTGGCCGGTGGTGAATTCCCGGTTCCTGTTCCGCAGGACCGCAACGTCACCATAGATTGGAAAGACTTTGGCATTGGCCTGAATTTCACACCCACTGTTTTGGATGATGGCACCATCAGCATGCATGTAGCTCCGGAGGTTTCTGAACTTGATTTCACCACTGCCGTTACTCTTTTGGGATTTGTTGTTCCTGGTCTAACGACAAGAAGGACTTCGACAGTGGTCGAACTTAAAGATGGACAAAGTTTCGCCATCGCCGGTTTACTGAAAAATGTTATTCGGGAAAAGATAAATAAGTTTCCTATTCTTGGTGATATTCCGATACTAGGGGCTCTATTCAGGAGTAGCAGTTACCAGAAAAACGAAACAGAATTGGTTGTTATAGTCACCCCTCATCTGGTTAAACCGTTTAACGCCGGGGAACTACCCCTGCCCACTGATTCTTTTGTCGAGCCGGATGATTATGAATTCTTTATGCTTGGACTTTTGGAAGGCAGGGGAAAAGATCAGGTTGATGATGTTGCAAGCTTGCCTCAGCCCTTAAAAAAAGGGCTCGAAGGTGATTTCGGCTATATTGTTCCCGAATAAACCCTGCCGAGCCAGAGCCGCCTCAGCCTGTTATCGGGAATGGTAACCGTTGCAAGCAAGAATAGATAAACACATTTTTACGGAGCATACGCATGAAAGTTAGAGCAGGTATTGCCGCACTCATTATCATTTCCTTTTTATCTCTTTCCGGCTGCACGCAAAGAGAAAGCAGGGTTGAAAATTTTCATGGCACCTCTTTTGAGCTGGCTAAATTCAATCAAATAGTCAATCTTGATGCTGAAAATAACACAGTGGCAGTGGATACACTTGACGGCAACGCTGCTGACAATCTGATTGATGCGTACAGAAAAAGTTTTCTACCCGGAAAAACCGAAAGCAAACAATCAGTTGTTTTGGGACAGTGAGTGAAATAAAGATATGAGGACTTGCCTTATGAGAATCATGTCGGAACGAGGGGTTGCCGCTGTAGAATTTGCCTTAGTAGCCCCCTTACTGGTTCTTCTTCTTTTTGCGACTATTGAATTTGGTCTTGTTTTATTTGATAAAGCCGTGATTACTAATGCCAGCCGGGAAGGGGCACGGTTCGGCAGTGTGCATGATCCCACCGGCACAGTTGATAATGCTGCTATTAAAGCTGTCGTAAATACCTATCTAGGCGACCATCTCATCAATCTTGGCAGCTCAAATACAGCTGATGTTCCAGATCCTCAATGGGACACGCCTGCTCCCGGTTTTTTAACGGTTACAGTCAATTACACCTATGACTTTCTTGTTCTGCCTAATTTTTCTTTCATCGATACTTCCATCGACCTGAGTGGAGTGACCGTTATGAAGGTGGAATAACCCCACGTCCGTTTACTTATGAATAAGGAATTATTGGAAATGTTTGATAATGAAAATGGTGCTGTTTTAATTATGGTCACCTTTGCCCTGGTAGCGCTTCTTGGTTTTGCTGCCTTAGCTATCGATATCACCCATTTGACTGTAGTGAAAAATGAGTTGCAAAACGCTAGTGACGCTGGAGCTTTAGCCGGTGCGCTTATCTTGTTTAATAGTGACGGCAGTATTAATTCCGGGGCATCTTCCGAAGCTCTCTCTGCAACTATTAAAAATCAGAGTGACGTTGAGTTGCTGGAAGCCAGTGAAGTTGTCGCAACAAGGGGCCATTGGTCCTTTATCAATAAAACTTTTACAGCAAATCCGTCAACTACCCAGGTTTTATTGGAACACAGAAGTTTGCTGGAGGGATCAAATTCCCTGGATCTTGATACCAACTTCATCAATGCGGTCCAGGTGGTCATATCCCGAAACGATATTGTTTCCTTTTTTGCCAAGATCCTGGGTATTCTAGGCTTCTCCGCAACTGCTGACGCCGTCGCCTATATAGGCTTTGCCGGTCAACTTGATCCTGGCGATGTGGATCAACCCATTGCCATCTGTGAAGAATCCATTGTAGATTCGGATAATGCATTTTCCTGTAATATAGGAAGAATGATAAACAGCGGCTCAAACGAAGCTACAAATGAAACAGGCGGCTGGACAAGTTATGAACAAGACTCTGCCAGCTGCCAGAGTGGAACGAATGCTAGTGATATGAAAGACTTGGTTTGTGGCAGCGGAAATCCCGACCCAATTAACTTTGGGGAAGGTGTAGCCGCCAATGGAGGAGAGCTGCAGACGGCTTTTAAACAATTTTTAGACTGCTGGCGCAACCATGCTGATACAGATAGCGATGGTATTCCTGATCAATCCTGGAATATGAATTTACTCGTTGTGGAATGTCTTGGCAACAATATGGAAAATTGTCCTACGGTAAAAGGTTTGGTCAATATCAATGTAATATGGGTCAACCTCCTCGAAGACCCCCATTTTAAGGATGTGCCAACCCAGATGGAAGACTGGTCCTGTACCCCAGCGGAAGACAGTGATGCAGCTAGAGAAGCGTGCTGGCATTCTTTTGTTGATCATTTCGATTTGAAAAATGCTAACGGCAGTGACGCGCCATACCAGAAGGATGCAATTTACTCTCTGCCTGATTGTGACGTTCACACACCCAGAGGAGAAACAGGTGGTGAGAATTTTGGGATATTGGCCAAATATCCGAAACTTGTCGAGTAGTGCTCTGGTAAAAATCTTTTTTAATATATCAATTTCGCCATTACCCGGATGCTAGTGGGATAGTGTCCCAATAATAATCTCTAGAATAAAAATATGTCTACACATAAAAAATCTAAAAAAATATCCGTCAAGCTGTCCGTCAAGACTGGCGTGGTTAATCACGCCCTTGAAGAAATAATTAAAAACCTGCCTGAATTTTCTCTTCAGGTCGAGGACAAGGCCACCTTTGTTGATATTCTTGTTCTGGAAATAGGAGAAAATCTTGGGGTTGAATTCGAAGCAGTTCGTTCATTTTTGCAGGAAGGTGCTGTTGGCACTCTTTTCTTGACATCATCAATCAAAACGCCTGAAATCTTATTGAATGCTCTCAGGTGCGGCGCAAAGGAATTTTTTCATCATCCCATTGATCAAAAAGAAGTCATAAATGCATTTACTAAAATTCTGGAACAGCAGCCAAGCAGCGTCGAATCAGACTCGAACAGCCAAATTCCCGGAAAAATAATCACTGTGATGGGAGCCAAGGGCGGGTTGGGAACCACAACCGTTGCCTTAAATCTTGCTATCAGTTTGAATGCGCTTGCTCCTGAAAAAAAGGTTGCACTGATAGACATGAACAGGATGTTTGGGGATATTCCTCTTTTTCTTGATCTGAAGTCTGATTTCAGTTGGGAAGAACTGGCAAATAATGTCAACCGTTTGGATTCTATTTTTTTAGAAAAAGCGCTTCTACACCATTCAACAGGAATTTTTGTGGCGCCTCCCCCTGTCAAACTCGAATCAGCTGTTGGAATGCAGCCTGATATCATACGGAAACTTCTCCACTCCATGCGATCTTCGTTTGATTATATCGTGATCGACACCGGAGTCCAGATCAACGATACCTGTTTTAAAATATTTGGTATCTCTGACGAGATCTTTATGGTTACCATCCTGAATCTGCAGTGCCTCATTAACGTCAAACGTATTCATGATACATTGCTGTCATCCGCTCGAATTGAATCGGAAAAAATCAAT
>WTAT01000219.1 GCA_013139415.1 Desulforhopalus sp. | reverse complement strand
CTGAACCGGCTGCTGTCATCAAGACCGAACTTCGAAGGAAATTGATCAATATCCTGGCGAGTGGTAAAGGGGAGCTGGGAGAAATCTGAGAGATCGCTCAGCGAATCAACATCAATCCCTTCCCTGTCAAACAGCTCTCGATAGAAAGTGATACATTTCGCTTGCTGCAGATGCTTTTTTACAAAAAACACCTGCTCTTGTTCGATTATGCCGCTATCTTCCTGGCGGAGCTTTACAGCCCGGTCAAGAGAGTATGGAGACTGCAGGTCTATCTTCATCGACTAAGGATACATCCCTTATTTCAGGTTGTGTGCAGGTAAAATGGCCGTTCAGTTCAAGTGTGTGCTCAATAGCAGTGCGAGCACGAAAGCGTAATTCTCGCACTCTTTCCTGTCTATCTCCGCTGTCTTCAGCAATTATCGACTCAAGAACAACAAGTTTCACCCTGCCTGGTCTCAGCAGCCTTTTGCCCGGTGGAAGTACAGATCTTGAGCCAAGTATGCATACCGGTACAATGGGATAGCCGTTCTCAGCTGCCAGCACAAATGCGCCATTTTTAAATCGGCCAAGCCTGCCATCGCGTGATCTGTGCCCTTCAGGCCAGATGGTCACACAACTCCCGGCCCCAAGCAGGCGTGTACACTTTCGGCAGACCTCATCCCAGCCTTCGAGAGTATTTGCATACTGGGCCAGTCGCATAAAAAAACCATAAAGAGGTATTTTGAATGGCCATGAGGTAACGAAACTATTTTCCCGAGGGATCGCGCCAAACAGATATGGATCTATCGCTGAGTTGTGATTCGCCACAAATATGGCATTGGTCGGCAGCTTACCAACAGGATACTCAACTTTCACCGGGGCCAGAAAAGGAACACAACAGACAAGCACCCAGCCGTAAAAGCGAATAGCTCTTCGCAGCCCAGCCGCCAGAGTTCTTTTGAGGAAAAGGCAATTAACCAGCAGAATTACGGGGAGAACAGCCAGCCCCAAAATCGTCAGCAGGATAATAGCGAACCATATATATATGTTGAATAACAGCGTCCACAAAATGATTACTGCTCCGTATTCTTTTCTGCTTTCAAACGAATCAGAAATTGATGCAGATCATCCATGGTTCGAATAGAACGCAATGTCGCCTCGTCGGTCAATTTCATACCAAAAGTCTTTTCGAGCACAACCACCATATCCACAGCATCGAGGCTGTCCAGTCCAAGATCATCGTACAATGTAGCATCCGGCCCCATCTTCGTAGGGTCCAGTTCAAATTCTTCTGCCAACACTTCTACAACTTTCTGCCGAAGTTGGTCGTCAGAAATCATCAATTACATCTCCTTATGGCAAGGGAAGTATTCACGCCACCCAGTGCAAAATTATTTTTCAAAACAGTATCCAACAAGGAAGTCTGCAGAGTTGTCACGAGATTTACTGCTGCGCAGCGAGGGTCAACCTGTTTGAGATTTCGAGTAGGAAGTATTTCCTGCCGCTTGAGCATTTCAAGTACCCCAATCAACTCCAATGCCCCAGCTGCACCAAGCGTATGGCCAAGATGGCCTTTAAAGGAACTTACTGGTGTCTCGCCGTTCACCGCGTTAGCGATTGCAGCAGCCTCAGCGATATCACCCAGTTCCGTGCCTGTAGCATGAGCATTCACATAGTCGATATCTTCAGGTCGCAAACCACCTTCGTTCATCGCTTTGACCATTGCCCTCATCATGGACTCGGTATCAGGGCTTGCGATATGACTGCAGTCGTTTACATTACCAAAGCCGACAATTTCACCGAAGATTTCAACGCCGCGCTCTTTGGCAGAATCCAGGCTTTCCAAAGCGAGAACACCGCTGCCACCTCCACAGACGACACCATCCCGGTCTTTTTCGAATGGTCGACAAGATTCTTGCGGATAATCGTTATTGCAGGAGGCAGCGCGCAGTAAATCGAATACTCCGGTAACAGAAGCATGGGCTTCATCAGCCCCGCCGCAGAGCACAACCCGCTGTCTGCCGCTCTGAATAAGAAGATAGCCAAGACCAATAGACTGGGAGGATGAGGTACAGGCACTCACCGGAGCCCATTGCTCACCTTTGATGCCAAGTGAGAGGCAGACATTGGCCACGCAACTGTGGCCCATCATTTTGAAAAACTCACCGTATTTTATCTCATCCAGTTTTCGATGTGGTAAATATCTGGAATAAAAGTCTTCGTAGGCGGCGGCACTGCCGGTGGTTGAACCGATTGCAATCCCAGTATCACCGGAAGTAAGCAATTCATTACTGATGCCCGCATCGGCAATCGCTTCTTTGGCTGCCAGGGTGGCGTAGATGGCCATTGCCCCCATTGTTCTGCGGACAGATCTGGGCAGGAGCTCTTTACAATCGAATTCAGGAACAGGGGCAGCGACATGGCTCTTTAAGCCTTCAATAGCAGCCCAATCCGTCATGAGACGTATTGCCGAATTTCCGGACCAGAGATTCTCCAGCAGAGCAGGAACCCCGATACCAAAGGGTGACACAGCCCCTCTACCAGTAATAACAACCCGGTTTAATTGCACTTTCGAACTTCCTCCCACAGGGGTTCAAGGCCTAGTATTTCGCCTGCGCTTACTAATCCTGAAATTGACGAGCCAACAACCCCAGTCATGAGGGTTGACTGACCACCGAGATACAGACCTGCAACACGGGTGCGGACATCTGGAGTAAACTGACCGAGACAATGCATTGCCCCATAGGCACATCCATCCGGTGCAGTTAATTCATCTTTAAACGTTAGCGGAGTACCAACTGTCAAAGGTTCTATGCTGCCACAAAGATCCCCCCACCGCTGTTCCGCGGTACCAATCATTTCTGCGGCAATATCTCTTTTGAATTTCTCGTACTCTGCAGAACGTCCATTCAATGAAAACCCGGTAAATTTTTCGATATCCTGCCAGTATGCGAGGCGAAGTAATATAATGCCATTTTGCTTTTGCTGCAAGGATTCCTTCAGTTCAATACGGGTGCCCGTCATCATCATCGGCCGTAAATTATGTGGTGTTTCAGACCATTCCGGTAAAACATCACTCTCCCCTGGGAGAAGATAATAATTTACAGGTCCTTGCCGGGTATCCAGCAAACGATCGCTTTTGCCGAAAACTGCAAACATGGAAAGACTGTTCTTCAACTCCAGCAAACGGGTTTTATAGGCAGGCCTGAAAGCTGAGCTGGGCACCAGGCCGGGAATATATGCAGGGTGACCTGTATAAATCACCTGATCGCAGAAAATCTTTTCCATGCCGTCGATCTCTACTGCGGCCACAGCACCGTTATCCAGCTGTATCGATGTAACTGCAGCATCACCGATCAATTCAACTCCTTTTCGCTGCAAAGATGACACAAATGCATCAACAATGGCCTGTCCTCCCCCATCAATGGAATATGCACCAGAATAATAACCATGTGCGACCAACGCATGTATTTGCAGGGATGCCTGCTGAATGGGAACACCATATAAGAAGGCAGGCGCAGCCAGAATTGCCTGTAGCTGACGATTACCGGTTATCGAATTCAAAAACGCTGCAAGCGAAG
>WTAT01000002.1 GCA_013139415.1 Desulforhopalus sp. | reverse complement strand
CCTTTGCTGCCCAAGCAACATGATATTCATGCCCTTCACGCGAAGCTCTTGCGGCGGTTTCTGAATTTTTTGAAGTTGAAATACTCATAAGGTTTTATCCGCATTAAAGCAGTGGGTGTATTTTCTTTAAAATTATGTTCTATGCGCAACTTCAAATAAATGATTTCATATGTGTAACGACCTACATCACTTGCCGGGCCGCGATATTCAAAGAAACAACGGGCGGCTGTTCCCGGTCAAGTGAATGTTTTGGTTCGGCGATTTCTTGCCGATTAACCTGTTGACGAGGGAAGACCAATTAATATTTTTCTTCCTTGACAAAAGCAATCGAGTCTGACCCCATTGCTTCATTCTTAACAAAAGCAATCGAGTCTGACCCTAATACTGCTACCTTAAGAGAAAAAGGCATTATAAATCAATAAGTTGACACGCATTGTTACGTGGCATTGTCAATAATGGAAAAGGTTTGGGTCGGCGTTTGATTGCTCGAGGTTGGTTTTTACGTTTCTGATGACCTATTGGTGTTGATGCCATTGCTCTCAGTAGAGCTAGAGAAAATACATTCAATGACTTTATGGGAAGATTGATCAATGTCATGGATGCCTGAGTTAGCAGTTGCATCGCCGATTTAAAACTTAATTGACGTGGTGTTTTCCCAAATTGTTTGGCCGCTCGTGCTAGATTGGCACGGATCAGGTTGTACGCAAGAAAATGTACGGCTATTTCTTTTTCAACCATATCGGGACTTTTACAACGTAGTATTTCCATGCCCATATAAGTTTTGATGGTGCGAATATCAAGTTCAACAGTCCAACGTGCTCGATAAAGTTCGGCAAGTTCTTTTCGGTTGTATTTTTTTGCATCAATCAGAGTTGTGGTATAGTTGATCCCGTTGATGGACAGCTCACGAACTTGTAAAATATCAGGTAAATCTTTGTATTGTGAATCCGACAACCATACAGGTCTTCTTTGTGGTTTTTTCCATTCGATGAGATGATCTTTGACGCTCAATTTCTGACCACAACTAAAATCCGGTTTTCTCTGGGCATGATTTTGAAATAGTACGTTTACACCTTTTAATTTAAGAATTGCAATGATGGCATATGTGCAATAATAACGATCAGCCATCAATATGTCACCGGGATTTAAGCTGTCAAACATTTGGCTAAATAGAGACGTTTCCCCCGTACCCTTGCCCTGATATGGAGCAATGACATAATCTATGATCGTGCCCGCATCCATCGAAGTTAAAACCACGATACGGGCAATAGGAAAACCGAGTCCCGGTTTTTGATTATTCTGTTGAGGAAAGCACTCTTGGTTCACCTGTGTATCTGGCATTGTCACGGTAGTTCCGTCGACAATAACAAGACGGTGGCCTTTCCAATTCCATTGTGCAGGCAAGTGTTCACGTAACTCTTGTCCGATCTCCGTTGCCAATTTTTTCAGCGGGGTCAGCGGTAGCCGTAGTCTAGCTTTGCAGTAAGGTCCAGTGTTAACCGTATTGGGTGTCGCTCCCTTTTGCAACCTTTCAACCAACACTCGTGCCACTGTATGTTTACAAGATCCATCCTCGCTGAGTACTTGCAAGAGAAAGGCTTTCAAAATTACCAATGGTGTAAAAATTCTCTCGCGCTTAGCGCTACAGCATTTGAGAAATTGTGTCAACGTTTTCGGGGAGAGGATTTCAGGAAAAGGTAACCCTTGAATTTGCAGGAAAGATTTCTTGAATTGCTGGAATTGAACTGAACGAAGAATTTGTTCTGGGCTTTTCATGGCTTAGCTCCTCCTGTATTAAATAACTATTCACAGGAAAGCCTTAGCCTTTCTCGAATAAAGCTTTCCTGAAGTTTCTTGTCAGGGGGTACAGGAGGACATCTTTTACCGGTACAGATAATTTTGAATAGCGATCTTGTCTGGATCGCCCTTTAGTTTGCCCAACACACAGCCAGTTGGCAGCTTTGTAGCAAGTCCCTTTAAAGAGGTCACGTTCAACAAAAGTCTCAACCAGATGAATTGAGTGGGTATATTTACATATCCAATCTTGTTGGATGCGACGCATGATACAGCCAAGAATATGGCTGGCAAGGTGTGGAACATGCACTTGAGGTAGAATTAGAAATCGTGTATTGTTAGTGATGAAGTTGATGTTTTGTTCACGCTTTTCCCTGTCCCATCCAATGAAGGTATCTCGCACTGCTGTCTTCCAGGCTGCGGAACCAAAGAGAAGGCAGGCAATATTCTGACCGAATTGATCTCGAACCAGATATTTTATATTTTCACCTACTGTTTGATTGAAGCCAAGGTAGTGATGGTGGTTTAAAAAGTACCCCACGCAGTTGTCTTCGTGTGAGTTTGGTTCAGGAATGCAAATAGAAAGAGGCGTAAGATCTCTAAGTGGTTTCTCAATCTTTTTGAGTTTGGGGGCCGTGAATCCTACAGGAAAAGGGGGGCGAGGGCTACGTCTGTAAGAGATGCGGATTGGGGGTAGCTTGAGAAGACCTCGTTGCTCAAGTTTATCAATCATACTTCGAGCAGCAAAAGTTTTTAATTGTCCTGAATGGGTACGCCATTCCCATTGACTACAGATGTGTTTGGTGATTTTATGCCGGCTCCAACAAGGGTGCTCCTGAATAACGTCGCGTAACCAGCATAGTTCAGTTTGTTGGATGACCCGGCCCTGGCATGTAACGGCTTCACTCATGTCAACTTTTTTAGCAGAAATGAAGCTGTTAGTCCAGTCAAAAAAAATCAGGCCAGAAAAACTGGCCTGAATAGTTACTGAGAAGTTATTGAAGCGAATTTATTCGCCATGGTTTAGACTGCGGATATTGCCTTTAACTAGCTGTTTATAAACAATTAATTCTCTTAAGGTAGCAGTATTAGGGTCAGACTCGATTGCTTTTTCAAGGAAGAAAAAATCAATTGGTCTTCCCTCCTCAACAGCTTTATCGGCAAGAAATCGCCGAACAAAAGCATACAGCCTCGACCGCGAACCGCCACTCGTTTTCTCTTTGGGACATCACGGCCCGCCAAGTGATGTTAGTCGTTATCATCTCCAGCAGAAAAATCAGCGATAACCACATTGTCAGGAGAAATGGAAAAAGC
>WTAT01000477.1 GCA_013139415.1 Desulforhopalus sp. | reverse complement strand
ACACAACCGCCTCCTAAACATACCCCTAGAAATATATTAGCAGGAATAAGAGCAGACAAGTAAAGCAATATGCTGCCGGCAAAAAAAACAAGAACAACAGCAACGCCTCCTCCACGTGGAGTCGGTGTTACATGGGAGCTTCTCTTGTTAGGAAAATCAACTAACCGTAATTTTATGGCATAGAATCGAAGTACTCCTGTTAAGAAGAGAGAAGTAAGAAAAAATATCGGGAACCACCAGTAACTCATAATGCTATCATTTTTTTTGTTTGCAATTTGCCCTGCTACTGTTCAAGATTTTTCCCTATACCACTCAACTGTTTTCATAAGGCCCTCATCCACAGAAACAGATGGTTGCCAATCCAAAAGTTTTTTTGCCTTAGTTATATCAATCTGGAGTGAACCACAAAGTCTTTCTACAATATTTTTTTTCCCCAGCAATGTGGCACAGCCTTTTAAGGCCCAGAGAGGAAATGGCATCAACCGAACTGATTTATCTAAATGTTTAGCGAGGAGACCAATGAGTTGAGGTGTTGATAAATCATCATCATCAGAAATAAAGAAGGTTTCATTAACTGCAGCTGGGTGAGCCACGCAGCATATTAAGAAATCGACCAAATTGTCTATGGCTATCATGCTGCGTTTATTTTTTACATTGGCAAGCGGGAATACTGCTCCTTTATTAACCATCTCCAGCAAGCGCAGGAAATTGCCTTTAACTCCTCGTCCATATACTAAAGGAGGACGAACGACAACAATTTCCATTCCAGTGTTACGACCAATTTCATGTAATCTCTGCTCCGCTTCCCATTTTGAGATAGCATAAGGATCTGTAGGATCCGCTTGATCATCAGCAGAAAATGGCTTATCAAAAGTTTTATCTCCATTGACCTTAATCGTACTCAGATAGATAAATCGCTTAATTCCTTCTTTCGCCGAAGCATTTGCTAGTTCAGTAGTTACTTCAACATTAACCTTTCTGAACTCTCGCAAGGAATCACTGACCGTTTCCTTCATTACATGAACCCGAGCTGCCAGATGGATAACTGTGTGAATACCCTTTAATATACCTTTAAGCTCTGAATCATTTCCTATATCACCAATGGAAGCAGCATCAAAAAAAATATTATTATTAATGCCACGTGAAGAACGCATTAAAGCTTTGACGGGCCATTTCTTTTCCTGCAATCGGCAGCAAAGAGCACTCCCAACAAACCCATTAGCTCCAGTCACCAACGTTTTGTCTTTACCACTCATTATATCTGTTATATTTGCGGCCATACAATAAGGACTCTTTTTGCTTATATCATGAACTGACTTTAGCAGGCTTGCGTAGGAACTGTCCTAGCCTTGACAACATTTTAGAAAAAATGAAAAGGAAAGGTTTAAGTGGGATATTGTTGTTCCTGGCCGCACGGATGATTTCGATATTCTGTCTAAATACGTTGCTAAAATTCCGGTTGGAAGTGCCGCCAATTCTCATTTTAACGGTGGTCTCCGGGATGTACACTGACTTTATCTTGTGCCTGGCCAGTAATCGCATCATTATTTCAATATCATTTCCAATCGTGTAAGTCAGATCGAACCCACCGAATTTTTCATAAATATGTTTACGAACAAAGAAAGTGGGGTGCGGCGGGCACCAGCCCTTTGCAAAAAGTCCCTCACGATAAGGACTCGAACGCCAGTATCTGACTACACGGGTCAAGTCGTTCGGGCTCACATAAACAAGATCTGAATAACAGGCATCAACCGTTGGGTCGGAAAAAACGGCGGCAACTTTATCGAGGACGTCATGACCGACATAGATGTCATCAGCATTGAGGAATCCGACTATCTCCCCTGAGGCCTTTGACAGCCCTTTGTTCATAGCATCGTAAATACCATTGTCTGGTTCAGATATCCAATACGTAACAATATCTGGGTGTTGTTTTATAATTTTTATAGTGCCGTCACTGGAACCACCATCAATGACGATATAATCTAAATCCTGATACTGTTGGGATTTAACCGAGACAATAGTATCTTCAATGGTTGAGGATGCCTTAAAGGAGACTGTAATAACAGAGATTCTCATATAACTTGCAAGACAGTTCTGTGAACTTATTGTAAAATTTTTTCCAGGAAAACATCAATTGTTTATACAAGAACAATAGAACCAGTATACTTATTAATAACATTGACGAGATATTTTATTAAATTCCTTTACAAATAATACGTAAAATATAGGTATCATCTTGTAAAGTAAGAAAAGGCCTTTCTAATATGAAAAATAGTAAGATGGATAAGTGATATTGTAAAATCCCCAAAACCAATTTTCTTAATAAAGGCAGGAGAGTTGTCAATGATTAGTAGTCGGTAAAGGGTCATCATGTTGTTGAATGGCCTGTTTTTAGAAAGACCATCTGGAAGTTGCCGGTACGCGGTGCCTGGAGCATGGCTGTAAACCCATTTAGCTGACGTATTGATAAGAAAACGCATTTTAAGATCATCGTCTTCGTATACTTTTAATTTTTTAGAAAACCCTCCGACACTATCATACACACCCCTTTTGATCAGCATGTCCCTTGGAATAGGATATTTTCTGTGAATTAGGGCTTTAATTTGGTCTTGAGAACTTATTTTTCCAAAATATTTGAGGGATAGCTTTTGTATTTCATTGCTATGATTGTCTACCAAAATAACATCTGAGAAGGCAATATCACTGCCAGTGTTCATCAGAGCATTCAACTCTGACTCTATTTTGGTCGGATAAAAAAAATCGTCAGAATCAAGAGTGGTTATTAGTTGGGCTTTAGCAGCAAGAATGGCCTTGTGTCTATTTTGGGATACTCCAATATTATGGGTTCTTAAAATAGGAATAATATTATCGTACTGGGCTGCCATAGCAATTATCATCTGGCGGGAATCATCAGTTGAAGCATCATCAGCAATTATAATCTCATCCACTCTGACAGTTTGCGCAAGGACACTGGAAACGCACTCTTCAAGATAGTTGGAGTTATTATAATTTGCTATAATGCATGCTACCTGTGGAACTTCACTCATTTATCTGGCTCTGGATACAAGTTTTTGAGAAAGACACTTAATTTGTCTATTTTCTTCTACGGAAAGGTTTGGTTTAAAACTTTTCAGTTTTTTTGACAGATACGCCTTGCTATTCCCTTGAACAGATATTTCAGTTCAAGATTTTTTAGGGTTAACAGTATTCTTCTAATCAAAAAATATAACTTGAATCGAAAAAAAATATTTTGTTTTGAAACGATGACATCTCGTTCAGCTATGCAACTGGGCATGTTTTGATGAGATATAGTCTCCTCATAAATTCTGAGGCAGCCCAGAGTTTTATTTATGTGAATAGCCTTATAATTTTTAAGCACCCGAACGAACCAGTCGAAATCAAAAGAACAGATATATGAAGAATCAAAGAAACCTATTTCTTTGGTTATATCATTACGCCAGAATGCTGCCTGATTGGTTAAAACCATTCCCTCGGCAATAACGGAACGAAACGTTGTCCGCACGTATTTCATTTCACGTATTGCGTCGCCGTTCATATCGATAAGACGCATATTGCCGATAATCAGGGCAATATCATCTCTGGATCCGATTTGAGATATTGATCGTGCAACTTTTGAAAAAGCACCAGGGAGAAAAATATCATCTGAGTTCTGCCAGGTTACCCAGTCTCCTGTAACTTTCTGCAACCCCTTATTAATAGCCTCACAGGGTCCGCTATCTTCCTCTGATATCCAAAAGGCAATATTTTTGTCATGTTTTTTTAGAATGTCCACTGTCTGATCAGTTGAGCCGCCATCTATGACAATGATCTCATAGTTTTTATAATCTTGATCAATAATAGAATTTATAGTGCTTTCTATAAAATCCCCTTGCATAAATGTCGGGATAATTATTGACAGCTTAGGCGTTTTCATATGGACATGGAGAGTTATTGTATGATTACACTGAGAATTCGGAAAACAAATTATAAGCAATCCAAAACAATGCGCTGATATTTTTCGCCGTACTCTTTAATTCTTTCCGGCAACAACTGCCTGGCCTGCCTTTCCATATCTAAATCAGGACTTCCATCTGAGTTAGACCACAGCTTATACATTATTTCGGCTAGTTGTTTGGGGTTGTTCGGGGCAAAATATTCACTATTGGGAGGGGCCTGCTCTCTGTGAACATTAATGTCAGAGAGGATCATAGCCTTCCCCATGCTTTTCGATTCTTCTACCGTTGAACTCCACCCTTCAAATAATGAAGGGTTTATTACTGCAATCGCATGACGCATTAAAAAAAAGACATCTTTGCGATCAACGAGACCAAGCAAAATGATGTTACTTTCAAGGTTATTAAGTTTGATAAAATCGTTTAATGTTTTGATATGATTTTTATTGCGATAGTCATCCGTAGGGCCACTACAGTAGACACGTAATTCTGAGCCAGATTTTTTAAGCAGCCTTACCGCATTAAAAACGGCTAAATGATTTTTGTGTTTCCAAAACTGATTGGGCAGGTAAAAAAACTTTTTATCGGTCAAGTATTTATTCCGGACCTTGTTCCAGTAGTCTATATCGTCATAGCAGGTGTTGTCGATCTTTGAAACAAATCTAAGAACCTTGGATTTAACAGAAACCTCTGGCAAGAACTTCTCAGCATCTTTTTTTGCATCATCGCTGCTGACAATTATTACATCACTGTTGGCTATCATCTTTTGAATATTTCGGTTTCTAGATTTGATCAAATCTTCCGAAAACATCTCAGGCAAATGAACATGTTGAAAATCAGGGATCCAGTTTATGATCTTCGAATCCAGGCCTTTATTTTCGAGGTTTGAATGGGAGAGAACATCTATTTTGTGTTTTTTCAGGATGTAATTAATGACAAAATTAGAACCGGTCAATTTATGGATTATTCTCCAGGCAATCCATGGAAGACTGTATCTATCGAAAAATGAAGAATAAATAATCGTGGAATATGGAGAAAGTTGATCAACCAGTTGACTGTTCGTTTTTCGCCCTACAAAAAAAAGAGGTTTGATCCTGGGTTCGTCGATAGTTGAGACAGCATGAAGAAGGTTTTTTATATAGTAGAAGCCACCCTTCCAATTGAAATTATCCAGGAGTAAAAAGGCAACCCTCTGTTTACTGTTGTTTTTTGTACCAGTTAGCATATTCCGCTAGTCCATCTCCAATATTTATAAGCGGCTGCCAACCAAACTCCTTGGCACATGAGATGTCAGCCCAGTAATGTTTCGGGTCGCCTTCTCGGGATTGCCTGTTAAAATCAATTTCAATATTGTTGCCAAAAAAAGCAGCCAGGCTTGTAGTGATCTCCTTTATAGTAACGGCCTTACCATAACCTCCATTTACAATGGTATATTTCTTGCCGGATTGAGCCATAAAGTATATGAGAGATGCTGCATCAGATACTTGAATCCAATCCCTTGTTTCATCTCCGGTGCCGAAGAACTCAACACGCCCTTCTTTGCTGAAAAATTTATTGCAGGAATCCCATAAAAGCTGCTTCTGCAAGCCCGGTCCATAAATTGAAAAAAAACGGATTATTGTAACTGATATGTCAAAATTCTTCGAGTAAGATAAGCACAAATCCTCTGCCATTTTTTTATGGAAACCATATGGGGATAATGGATCGAGGCGATCATTAATTTTGATTGGTTTATCATTATTTTTTTTCCCGTATACAGCAGCGCTTGATGGGTAAATCAATTTTGCCTTGGGTTGGTGAAGCCTCATATACTCAAGCACGTTTGCAGTTGAG
>WTAT01000183.1 GCA_013139415.1 Desulforhopalus sp. | reverse complement strand
TTTACAACCTTGAAGTTAACATCAGCTTCCAGAAGGGCCATACGAACTTCCCGCAAAGCATCCTGAATATTTTTCTCAGAAAGCTTTCCGTAGCCCCGCAAGTCCTTGAAAACTTTATTTAATCTGTCAGAAAGATTATCAAACATCTACCGTTACTCTTTATTTTCACCGGGCAATCCCACCCTTTCAGGCAAACCCATCAGCATCAATTTACAAAAATGAACAGATAAAATTAATTTAATAAGATCAAAAAGTCAACTAATTGCCGATCTACACATCTTTTTTCAGATAAGAGCATCCACACACTTTGACAAAGATTCCGGGCTATCAACTTGGAAACAGTTGCACCCACTGCCTTTAGGTAAAATTTTCTTCATCAGTCCGGTGAGCACCTTTTTCGGTCCAACTTCGATAAACTGCGTCACACCATTATCGCGCATTGTATTGATAATATCATACCATTTGACCATAGAAGCTATCTGTCGACTCATAATTTCTTTAATGACAGCTGGATCGGTTTCCGTTTCCGCCGTCACATTGAACAAAATCGTACCAACAGGTACTTGAAACGCCACCCCTTCCAAAAATTTTCTGAAATCCCTGACAGCTCCGGCCATAAGAGGGCTATGCATTGCCGCGCTTACCGGCAAAGATATAGCCCGACCACCTCTATCCTCGGCAAGAGATGCTGCAGATTCCACCGCAGATGATTCCCCAGAGATGACAATTTGTTGGTCCGAATTATGGTTTGCCACCACAACAACACCCTTATCTGAGCTGTCTGCAACAGCTTTTTCAACTATATTAAATTCAAGCTTCAATATAGCACTCATAGCCCCTGGGTTTGCCTTGCTTTCCCGGCACATCAGACGGCCTCGCTCTGTAACAAGTGCAATGGCATTCTCAGGACTTAAAACGCCGGAGGCAACGAGTGCCGAATATTCTCCCAAACTGTGGCCGGCAAAATAATCTGCTTTTACCCCCGCCTTTTTTAATGCCTGCCAACAGATAATATTCATCACTGTCATGGCCGGTTGCAAGTGGACTGTTCGTGTTAACTCATCCAGAGGGCCTACCGTGCAAAGCTCCTGTAACAGAAAACCGCTCTTTTCTTCAGCCATTGCCATTAACTGTTTGGCATCGCTGTCTGATTCAAGAAATTGCTGCCCCATGCCGATGAACTGTGATCCCTGACCGGGAAATAACAAAGCTGTCCGAGATGCATCCATTCTTTTGTCCAATTGTTTTAAATGAAAGTTTTAAGTTTTAAGTTGCAGGCTAACTATTCAGCAAAGTTCAAAAAGGTACGATAAACTCGTATTGTAACTGTTCAATAGTGCCTCATCTCGAAGTCTACGCTTATCTCGTTCATTTAGGGCTTCGAAGCATACTGGCGCTATTCGAGAAGGGCGAAATGGGCGCGCCCTGAAAGAAGTGCCCTTGGGGTAAAGATGAGGTGCTAGTGAATAGTCACGTTTCAGGATGAATAAAATTGCCGAGCAGGAACAACCCCACACCAACAACTATAGCTGAATCTGCTACATTAAAAGCTGGCCAATGGTATTGACCAACATAAAAATCTAGAAAATCAACCACTGCGCCAAAACGAACCCTATCTATCAAATTACCCATGGCTCCACCTGCGATGCATGACAATGCATACACATACAGGCTTCCTTTCCGGCGGTAATGTTTGAAAAGAAAAATTATAGCAAAAATAGCGATCAAGGCAATTATGCCAAAAAACCAGGTTCGCCATCCACTTTCATTGCCGGCAAGAAGACCAAAAGCAGCCCCTGTGTTGCGAATGTTTATCAGATTGAAAAACCCTGGGATGACTGTCCTGGTTTCATACAATGAAAAATGGGTTAGAATCCAATGCTTTGTCAGCTGGTCGGCAACAACCACACATGATGCTACAGCAAACAACACACGATAAGAGGCCGTTTTTCTCATCCCTGTCCATCTATTTGTGCCATTACAGTTGAACATCTTCCACATATCTGTGGATGATTCATATCCTGGCCAACTGTCTCACTTCGCATCCAGCATCGTTCACACTTCTGGGTCTCAGCAGCCCTGACATCAATTGACATTTCAGGGTACAATTCACTGGTAACCGCATCCGGGCCAGCATCCCCCACCTTTTTTATACCAGAAACAATACAGATCATTGCCAAAGTGTCCCATTTATCAGTAAGGAACTTTTCAAGTTCACCTGATACAGTCACACTAACCTCGGCCTCGAGGGAATGACCGATAAGCTTTTCTCGACGGGCAACTTCCAGCACCTTGGTTATTTCAGTTCTAATTTCCTGAAGTTTTCCCCAGGTAGTATTTAATTCTTCGTCTAAATACTCATCTTTTAAAGATGGAAACCGGGCCACAAACACATTTTCTTCCCTGTTTGCATCTGCCGGCAAGAATGGCCATACCTCGGCGGAAGTGAATGAAAGCACAGGACTCATAAGACGCAGGAGGCCGTCGAGAATCTCATATAATACCGTCTGTGAGGCTCTTCTTGCCGGAGATACGGCGTATTCCGTATATAGCCTGTCTTTAAGAATATCAAGGTAGAAGGCACTCATGGTCACGTTGCAGAAATAGGGAATCGTCTGAAACACAGTATGAAAATCAAAATCTTCATATGCTTTGATAACTTTACGTTTGACAACCTCAAACTGCGACAAAGCCCAACGATCAAGCTCTCCCATATCACTAAACGAAACAGAATCCTGTGCAGGGTCAAAATCACTTAAATTACCAAGTAGATAGCGGATGGTATTCCTAATTTTCCGGTAGGCA
Source organism: Desulforhopalus sp. (assembly GCA_013139415.1). GTDB lineage: Bacteria > Desulfobacterota > Desulfobulbia > Desulfobulbales > Desulfocapsaceae > Desulforhopalus_A. The sequence continues at coordinate 884 of WTAT01000183.1, read as the reverse complement.
TCAGAAAGACGGTTCAAAATCTCATCAGAAATCTTAATGTCATCACGATAATCTTCCGACGAAACCCAGAGGCGGAGGATCTCAGCACCATATTTTTTGATAATTTCTTCTGGGGCAATGACGTTTCCGATGCTTTTCGACATCTTTTTTCCACGACTATCAACGACAAAACCATGGGTCAATACCCCTTTATAGGGAGGGACACCCCTGGTTCCAATAGAAGCCAACAGAGAACTCTGGAACCAGCCTCGGTGCTGATCACTTCCTTCCAGGTAAAGGTCAGCGGGAGTCGCCAACCCCCTCTCTTCAAGAACTGCAGCATAACTCACCCCTGAATCAAACCAGACGTCGAGGATATCTTGCTCTTTTTCAAAATCAGTGGAGCCACAGTTCGAACATTTACAATCATTACCCAGGAAGTCTTCCAAACCATGTGAAAACCAGGCGTCAGCCCCTTCTTTCAAAAAAAGCTCATCAATCTTTGCATTAATGGCATCATTATTCTGAATATGACCGCATTGCGAACATATAATTGCTGTAATAGGAACACCCCAGGCGCGTTGTCTGGAGAGACACCAGTCAGGCCTGTTCTCGACCATGCCGTAAATCCTATCCATGCCCCAGCTGGGGGTCCAGGAAACTGTTTTAATGGCGTCAAGCGCTTTGCTCCGGAGATTGTTGTTATCCAACGAAATAAACCACTGCTCAGTGGCACGGAAAATTACAGGTTTCTTGCATCGCCAGCAGTGCGGATAGCTGTGAGAAAGTTTGCCCATACCCAAAAGAACGCCACTTTTCTTCATATCTTCACAAATGACAGGATTTGCTTCTGTGATATGCATTCCCGCATATGGCCCAGCTTCATCGGTGAACCTGCCATAATT
>WTAT01000573.1 GCA_013139415.1 Desulforhopalus sp. | reverse complement strand
GTGATCCTTGATCCTGACGGCGATCGTATCCGTTTCACGGACGGTACGACTGAACTAGATATGAATTTGTTTGGGGCCATGGCCTATCATTATCTTCATGAGGGCAAGGCAAAAAAAGGTCTTGTTGACAAGACCGTCGCGACAAGTAATTTTGCTAATTCTATTGCTGAAGGATTTGGCGAAGAAGTGTTTGAACCAAAAGTCGGATTTAAAGAATTCAAGCCTGTTATAGACAAAGCGCTTGTCTGCTTTGAAGAATCAGACGGAATTACTGTTATAGGCCACACCCCTGAAAAGGATGGCTATATCGGGCTTATCCTGGCCCTTGACATGATGCTCAACCGCAATCAGAACATTGGCGACTATCTTACTGAAATAAGGGAAGAATTCGGCTATTACTATCCGGAAAAAGATGGCATTGTGGTCAGTCAACAGGGAGATGACCTCAAACAAACCCTGGCAGGTCTTGAAAAATATGCTGTAGGCGTAAAAATAAAAGTTGGTTCAAATGAGAGGACCATCAGCCAGGTAATTGACATAGACGGAATGAAACTCATCCTCGATGATAACAGCTGGCTGATGATCAGGCCGTCAGGGACAGAGCCGAAAGTCAGATTTTATGTCGAGGCCCGAACAGAGTCGGGTAAAAATGATCTCTTTGCAACAGCCAGGATGTTATTGGCGGAGATAGGACTCATATGATTTCGGATATTGGATTTGGGATTTCGGATTTGGCTTGGAATAGTATTTTTTATCAATCCGAAATCCACAATCTCAAATCCAAAATCGCATATCCACTATCCGAAATCTTTACGGGTTTAGCTTGGTAACACATTTCTCCATACGCTCTATCAGTTCATCGAGCTCCGGTTTGGTCACCTGATCATCTGCCCCAAGAGCTTCTCCTTTTCGCCGCAACGCTTCGTTTATCATTGAAGAAAAAAGAAGAATTGGAATTTTATCATAAGCCGGCTGCTGCCGGAACCGCCTACAGAAGTTATGGCCGTCCATCCGTGGCATTTCAATATCAGAAATAACTGCCAATATCTTTTTTTCCAATTCTCCACTCTCTCTAAGTTCTTCCAGATATTCCCAGGCAGCCAGGCCATCATTATGGGAAACAACTTTAAACCCGTCTCCCTCCAAGGTCCGGATTACCTGAATTCGAACAACCTGTGAGTCATCTACAACAAGAACTGACTTATCATATTTTTCCTCAATCTCATGAACTTCTTTTTCTTCCATTGAGGATTTAATCTCCATTGTCGGGTCTATTTCACTGATAATCTTCTCAAAATCGATCATCTGAATTAACTGATCATTTAGCTGGCAGATACCAGTTATAGACTGACTACCGGAGAGAATTTCCGGAGGAGGAGAAATCTGCGACCAGGATATACGATAGACTTTATCAACACCATGGCTGATAAAACCAAAGGGTTTCCCATTCAACTCTGCAACAATAACAACCCACTTTCTGCGATCCATATCAGTCATATCAACCTGATAATCAAACCAGGTGCATAGATCAATGAGTGGTATTGTACGATCACGGAGTAGAAAAACTCCCCGCACAGCAGCTGGGCTGTCTACTACTTCCGTGACATCCTCGGGAAGAGCTACAAGTTCCCGTACTTTAGCCGCATTGATACCGTATGAACCTTTTTGTTTTTCCTTGGTAGTCGGATCAACCCATTCAAGACTAAAGGTAATAACTTCCAGTTCATTTGTGCCGACTTCGAGAAGAATATTGCTGCGGGAACCATACTGTTTTGCCATATCCATACTCCGTTTTATTTTATGAGAAAGCTTTAACTATGTAGATAATTTTATAGATTCATTGAAGACTTTGTTCAACTTTATTTAACTTTCAAGCTGACAGTTTCATAATTCTGGGAACTTGTCGTCAGCAAAGGTGTATGGTATGTTTACACCTCATCTATTACAATCATAGGAGCTAGTATTATGCGTGAAAGAGTTCAGGCGGCCTTGAATCAGGTAAGGCCAACTCTGCAAAAAGATGGAGGCGATGTAGTCCTTATTGACGTCACAGATGACGGCATCGTCAAAGTTCAGCTGACAGGAGCCTGCAAAGGTTGTCCCATGTCTCAGATGACCCTCAAAGAGGGTATAGAAAAATTTATAAAAGCAGAGGTGCCTGAAATTAATAAAGTTGAAGCAGTGTAATTCATTATTTATGATATGCGGTACCAGCTTTTATGGTATACGCCCTATACACCTGCTCAAGTAAAATCAATCTCGCCATATCATGGGTAAAAGTCATTTTTGATAATGATAATATGCGGTCTGCCTGGTCAAGCACCTCTCTGGAAAGCCCTATAGGACCCCCAACAATAAAGACCACGGCCTGTTTCCCCAACTCTTCCCATTGTGTTATAGAGTCTGCAAATTGCTCTGAACTTACCTGTTTTCCTGATGGATCAAGCACTACAAGAAAAGAAGATTTTGGCACCTTAGCTAACAGCATCCTGCCTTCTTTTTCCTTGAAAGCATTATCATTACCCTTTCCCTTGTATTCCTTTACCTGCTGAATCCGGATTTTCACATAACGACTCAAGCGCTTCACATACTCATCAATCCCCTTCTGAAAATACTCAGCTTTCGTTTTCCCGGGATAGATGATTTCAATGCGCATCATTCACCTTTTTTTCTGTCTATGAGATTGCGCAATACCTCACAAAACCTCTTATAACCTACTTCACCTTTAATACCAGGACAGGATCTGTTAATAGCCTTAAAGTTATCTTCATCGGCTAAGATACTTGGATGCAAAGGCCACTGACTGCATCTCCACGGTTTACCGGTATGGATGGTGCATCCATCCTTGTAGAAAATACAATGACCGTCTACAATCTTCATCTGGATTACGCCGTCATTAATCCGTAAATATTTTTCTTTAACCTCTTCCTCAGGAATCCCCAAATATTCGACCATTCTCTTCAGGTCTTCCGGAGTAAGGGAAACGGTTGTCTCTCCTTGGCAGCAATATCCGCATTGCTGGCATTCAAATATTTCTTCTTCCACTGATAATCCTCACTTCGTAATTCAATGTCATTAACTAAAGCAAAAAATATTCTTTTCAGCCACGAACCCCACGAAAAAACACTAAATTTTTTCTTTTATTTTTTGTGTAGTTCGTGGGTTTCGTGGCAAAAAAAATAATTCCGTTTGGAACTTGAAACTCTTCAATCAAGCATTACCTGTTACATCACCAAACAATGTTATGTCAATTCCATATTTAGCTGTAATCTTTTCCCACATTCGTTCTGGTGGAGTTTCAAAAAGATCCTCATATTCTGAAGGCAGAGTAAGCCAGCCTTCATGCATCAGTTCAGACTCAAGCTGCCCTGGCGCCCAGCCTGCATATCCAAGCAAAAATCGATAATCCTTAGGTCCCTTATTTTGTGCAATATCCTTCAGAATACGCGGATCCCTTGACACACTGACCAAATCGTTCACCTTTATAAAATTTGAGGAAGTATACTCAGAGGAGTGGAGAAAAAATGCAGCCTCCAATTCCACAGGGCCCCCCATGAAAACATGGGGCAGATCAAAATCCGGGGGCGGCAGGTTCATACTCAAAAAGACCTCCGCCAGGGTTATTTCAGGAACAGGCTGATTTACTATGAAACCCATGGCTCCTTCATCTGCCTCATGACTGCACATATATATGACACGCTTGGCAAACCTGGGATCGGGCATATTGGATGTTGCAATAAGAAAATATCCTGCCAGACTTTCCAATATATTCTCCTTATATTTTTACAGACTTCATAAATGTATCGTTAATACAGTGCTTAATTCTAGATAATTGACTTCGAATTTTATCTAGAGTCGTAGTTTTAAGTTTTAAGTAATTAAGGTTTAAGTAATGGATAATCTGATAGATGTACTTAAAACTTAAATCTTAATTACTCGATAAGCGAACTTGTGAGACATCGAGAACTCAGACCGGCTCGTATCCAATGATTGTATGGTCAATTGCAATATCAGCATGTTGCAAATATTTTGAAATAATATTTAACGAGGTCTATAAAATGGTACCAAAGTAAAAAACATTAGGTCAAGCCTGTTTATTTACTGCTGAATAAACAATTCCTGCCGATAAGAAGATAGGTGTGTTTTCCCTATCCTTTTTATGATATTATTTAGTGAGTTACCCCTGACAAGATGCCATAAAAAACAAGAAACTGAGAAATGTCTATTGAAATTACAGAGTTGGCTCTGCCTCCAAGGCACTTATCCCGTTCACTCGGGGTTAATATTATAGTTTACCATATTTACAGCAAATAAATGAGAAGCAATTAAAGGTGAAAAAATGACATTTGATGTAGCACAGCAACTGGATAGTGTAATTGCGTCTGACCACCATGATCCTTTTTCTGTTTTAGGACTTCATGTCCTGGAACACGACCCCACATCCGCCATAATCCGAACCTTTCTCCCCCTGGCAAAATCTGTCAGACTGGTTAACGGTGAACAAAAACGAGAAATGTACAAAATGCGGGAGGAAGGCCTTTTTGAAATAGTCATTCCCGATTACCAAGAACCGTTTAATTATTCCTTTGAAGTCGTCTGCTGGGATGATCAGATACGTTCGGTTATCGACCCCTACCGATTTCTTCCCCAGTTAACTGATTACGACACACATCTTTATGGGGCAGGAACACATTACGAAATCTATAAAAAACTCGGCTCGCACCAACTCGAAATTGACGG
>WTAT01000187.1 GCA_013139415.1 Desulforhopalus sp. | reverse complement strand
GGCTCAGATCGATGCGGTAGAGATCCAGGTTTAATTCATTCGCCAGCACTTCTGATGCCATGGTTTTGCCGGTGCCACTTACACCTGAAAACAGGACGCTGATACCGAGTCCGCGTGCCGATTTACTCCGAAAGCCCCAGGTATCGTAGACCAGTGAGCGTTGTCGGACATGGACGACGATGTGGTGAAGTGCCTGCAACTGAGCTTCGGGTAATACCAGATCCTGCCAGGTGGCAATAGGTTCTATACGCTGGGCCAGCTCATCAAGGCGCTGACGGGCACTGTAACGACAGGTTTCCCACAACCGGACTCCCATATCTTCATCACTCAGACCGGCGCCATCGTTCATAACCTGGGCACTGGCGGCATAGATCGCATCTGCGCCAAGATTAAATTGTGACACAAGACGCTGTATTTGTCCGTTCAGGCGTTTAGCAGAAGAGCCAAGAGCATGGTGCCATAAAGTAATCTGTTCTGCCGGCTCAGCCTGTGGCACATCCAGCCGCAGCAGACGTTGACCGGGTAAAGGTAAGGGTTCACGGCTTGAAAAGATACTGGCTGCTGACATATTCGATGCGAACGAGACCACATTGGCAATCTTTGTGGTATCATCACATTCCACTAATAATATCACACTTTCCAGGGCCGATTCACGTTCCCACAAACGGGCAAGTGCATCTCGTTCCGCTGCATTGGCAGGGATATCCCTGGCGTCAATGGCAAACAGTCCCACCCCTGCCTGATAACAGGCCCGAGCAGCGACGGCACGAATATCTTCCATATTCCTGGCGCATAGCTGAATCACCGGGCGCTCTGTTACCCGCTTGTCTCCAGCCCAGGCCGTTACCATGCGTTCGGCTATGACGTTATGTGAACCGGGTATATTGGGACTCATGGATAACGGACGGATCAAACCCGATAATCTTGCATCCATTTGTGATACACCTGTCAGATAGTGCAGAACGCGCTCGTCGATACTCAGTGGACTTGTTGTAAAACCGTTGCCAATGCCTAATTCAATCATGCGCCAACGACGTAATGGTGCATCAGGTGTCAGTGCACTCCAATGTGCACTTGGTAACAGGGAAAGTATCAGACCAAAGGTCGGACTTGCTGGCTGTGGTTTGCTTTGCAACGCTGCTATCAAACTGGCAAAGCCACTGTCCAGTTCCACTCCAGCACATATCAGGATCAAGTCTCGCTCGAACTCTGATAGTGAAAAGGTATTGCACAGGGTTTGTAATGTGGCAGGTGGATTTATCTCATGATCGGGCAGTCGTCGTTCCTTTACTGCATGCACTGGCTGATCACCCTCTTCACCGGTTATTTCATTGTCTTGAAGGTGATGTCCCAGATATTCGCGAAGACCGGCAATTGCCTCATGCAGGTATTGTTGGTTGGCTTCCAACCAGTCATTGTAATGAATGGCTGTCATGTCGGCACCGTAATAGTTTGTGTCGGATCAAATACCGGTGGAGTAACCGACATATTGATGAGCCGGCTTTCAGCGCCATCGACTCGCAGACGTACCGGATAGTCATCAGCAGGAATATCCCCAAAAACAAATGTAAGCTCGTCTACCTGGGTTGGATGATCATTGGCAAAAGCCTCATGTTGTCCGAGAATCAGTGAGGCTGGCTGGTTTGATCTGATATCCGGTGAAAACTTCACAACGACAGTAACTTCATTCGCATTCCGTGTAACGGATTCTGGCGGTAATGTTATGGTTGGCGCCAGGACAAGTGGCAACTGGTTAGTCAGCCTGTCATAAGATTCACCAGGGCGTTCAAGCTTCACCTCCATTGAGTAAATACCAGCAGCCCAATCGGTCGGGGTATTGGGTATTTGTACCGTTAATCGTGTAGCGCTCACATCGACCGGTGTCAAGGATATGGTTTGCGAGAGCCCGATAATACGTCCATGGGTAAACACCACCTCGACGTTGTTTCCATCCAGGTTATGCCCATGGATTGTAATCATGGAATTTAAGCGGGCACTCAGTTGCTGATCAGGATATTCAACTGCGGTAATGGTTGGAACCGGTGGAATCAAATGAGACTGGACAAATGGACCTGTGTCATTTGAACCACGCGATAATACTGGCAGGGGTGTACGTTTTGGTCTTTTCTCCTGGATCAATACGACGCTCGCCTGATAGACAATGGAGGGGCGATAATTGGATTGTATTGCGGACCAGAGTTTGGACATCTCCTCAGAATTGAGATGTTCCGGGGTAATCTTGATCTGCTCTACCTGATCGGCCAGACCACAGCTCTGCAGGGCAGTTGCCAATGGTGTTAATGCCGCTGTGATTCTGCTGCGATCCAAACCCGGCATTTCATGCAACAAATGCATGGCCCCACCGAGCAACATTTCCGCATGTAAATCATCTTCTGCATAGGCACTTAATAAATAATGGATATCCAATGCCAGGGGAGGATTGGTCAAGCGATCACCCGCTTGATTGCGTGAGGCCAAATCAACATTCATCCAGCCTGTATTGGGTGTTACCTGATGTAGAAATAGGTTGAGAGTGGGGTTACTCAGATTCCCATTGGTCTCTACACGGTCAGGAGACAGAGCCTTGACATCAATTGTGCCACCTACGGCAGCCGTTATCCCATGATCGACCAGGCCGTTGGTAAGCACATTCTGTAAGGTTGCCGTCAACCCGGCGATGGCAAATGGAGTGCTCATTGTTGATCTCCAGAGCGTTGTTTCAAATAGTCATCCAGAGATAATGAAGGTTGCGACTTTTTTCTTGACCGCGGTGCTTGAGGTGGTGGCATGGCTACTGCCCTTACCTCTATACGGCCAATGGTGACCTGGATGGTAGGTGGTTTAGGTGCCATGAGTTGAACTTTCTCCTGCGTGTTAATAATTGCCTGTTGCGCGGGAAAGGACCTTAAAGACGATGCAGGTGACACCCTGGGGTTCAATAGAGAACCAGAGTTGACATGGGTTAAGGAGTTTGGTGATTTTAATTGTCTTACTCCAACATTCATTTGCTCTGGTTCTCGTCTATCAACCTCTGGTTCTCGTGTATCAACATTTTCAACATTTATATGTGAGTCTAAGCGCTGTTTGACCGAATGATTGATAGGCTGTTCTTTGATTTTCTGCGCACTGTGTGGTGTAATGGGTACAAGTTCAGTAGTGAGAGTCCCAGGTTCAGTAGTTACAGTTTCATTTTGAACCGCATGTCTGATAATCTCGCGCGTGCGACTATCCGTGACATCATATTTCTGATTTTGCCTGGTCAGGCCTTGCGTAACCGACTTACTCACATCAGGTGCGGATATGGTATCCATACGACGACTATCCAGGGGATGGACAGGTATATTCTCCTCTTTATCCTCTCTTGAAACAGAATCCACTATCCCATCGCTATCAATCCGGGTTTGCTGTGGCAAAATTTGCATGCTCCTGATTAAATTGCCATAAGCAAATCCCGCATCCTTATACCCAGCTGACTTACCGGAGCCCGATGAAGCATCTATAAATACCGGTGAGCGTACAGGTTCAATGGCAGATGCTGTGCCAATAGTACGATCAACAAGTCTTGTCAGAAAACAATTCATGCTGTAGCTATCTCCAGGTACCATTTTCTTCGCGCCGGAGTAAGTGCGAGAATATCCTGCTCACGCCAGTGATAGGTCCGGGCCAATATATAAATCTCGCTCAACACCCTTTTGGCATGAGTCTCCAGCTCAGTCCAGAAAAACGAGGCAATATCAAACAAGGCCTGCCATTCGTTTTCGCATTCCGCACATTTAAGGTTTAATATCACCTCGGCCTGCGGATCCTGTTCCGCCATTTGACGAGCCAATGCAGTTACGAAATCAGGCGAATAAATTTCCTCATATTTTGTGATCGGCTGGTGTGATTTTCCTTCGATATCATGTATTTCAAGAACACAACGATCAAGTAATAGTTTCCTCGCCTGATCAAGGTCCATACAAGCACTTATGGCCTCCAGGTCAGTGCTGTCCGGAAGACGGTAACGTACCTTCACATCGTCAATCCGCATGGAAAATTTATGGCCTGAGTCTTTCGCCTCTGCGGGCGGCGGTGAGCGCAGATTTACGGTTGACAGACTCAGTTCAAGTGCCTGCCGGCATTTAGGACAAGTGGTAAAGATATTCAGTGTTGTGCCAAAAGTCTGTTCTCTCACAGCCAGCAATCGGGCATCCCGCTCACCAATACTTAAGGCCTCAAGTTGTTCCCAGGTCATATCAGGATACGCCTTACTGAGAATCATCAAGGCCTGCTCAACCGGAGAATGATGGATACCCATCTCTCGTAGATTCAACACATCATTATCGATCATACGCTCTCACACCATTATTAACCTGCGGGTTCTTCGAAGGATGGCTCACTGGGCTCGTTAACACTGTAGTCACGTTCCCAACCCTCGTTTTCCAGCTTCAAGGTTTGGATCGCAACGGCGTTGCCACTGGCATCCAGTTCCGGCAAGGCCTGAAATTCTGACACCCAACAACGATAAATGTTGTAGGCAATCGCCAATTGCCCGGCCTCGTTATAAAACTCGATGGTAATATTCTTGCGAAAATCCGCCAGCGATACTTCATTGCCTAGACCCGAGTTGAAGTTCCAGACCTTGTTGGCCCATTTTTCGAATTCGGGATCATGGGTGACACCCCGTTCCAGGGTAATGGCCTCCCATTTGGTTTGTGCCGGTGATTTTCTCACCATACTGGGGTCACCCCCTTCACGGTGATCCACCACATCGGTAGTGCGCTTAAGGGCACCGACCTTGCTGACTCCTGCAACATAACGGCCATCCCATTTAACACGGAACTTGAAATTTTTATAGGGATCAAACCGTTCCGAATTTACGCTGAATTGCGCCATAACTTCCTCCTTATGCCTCAACCTGACCGGCTAGTTGCTGAATCTTAATCATGACGAACTCGGCCGGTTTCAATGGCGCAAAGCCGACAATGATGTTGACGATGCCTTGATTGATATCGTTTTGCGTGGTGGTCTCGGCATCACATTTGACCAGATAGGCCTCTTTCGGACTCTTGCCCTGGAAGGCACCCTGGCGGAACAGACCGTGCATGAAGGCACCAACATTGAGTCGGATCTGCGCCCACAACGGTTCATCATTGGGCTCGAACACCACCCACTGCGTACCGCGATAGAGGCTCACCCGCAGCATGATCGCCATCCGTCGCACCGGTACATAACGCCATTCAGGGTCACTGCTGATGGTCCTGGAACCCCAAATAACCCGGCCTGCACTCTTAAACTGACGAATGACATTAACGTTGTATGGATCGACATTCAGATTGCCATGCTCGACATCGGTCAGGTTGGCGACCAGGCCCGAGGCCCCTGCCAATGCGGTCTCAATACCGGCGGGCGCCTTCCATACCCCTCTATTGGCATCGGTCTTCGCATACTTGCCAGCAACGTATCCCGACGGCGGTACTGGAATTGGATCAGGCGATACGTTGGTCGGGTCCAGTGCCAATAACCACGGCATGTATACCGCACCATAGGAATTCTTGGGGGAAATACCACCGGCAAAAGCTTGCGCCTCAGGTACTTCATCATCATCCGGCGCCATATCACCGATGAAGAAGCAATCGCTTAAGGAGCGATTTGCACAGTAGTTCATCCCTTCATTGACCACATGCAGGGACCCCCTGCCGGGCACTGCAAGCAAACTGACATCATCGATGTTGTCCAGGGATGAAAAGGCATCAGTGAATTCCGTATCTGATGCGATAAGGGGAGTACCATCATCTCCTGCAATAACACTATCCACGAAATTGTCAGGTAACGTATGACTGCCAACCAAGTAGCTGGCATTGACCACTGGCTGCAAGATGGCACTGCCGAAAACTTCGGTTCCGTTGTTTGATTTACCCAGTTTAAGCGCCCAACTGATGTCTTCGTTTATATTTGATGCCGACATCACCTGGACAGAAGAAATTACTCCGGGGACACCTGAGGTAAGCGTCAGTACATTGGCAACCTGACTCGCTGTAAAACTGGTAAAGATTGCGTTACTGGGTGTGGAGACAAGCCGTTTTTGTAAACCCGGTAAGTCACCTTGACCTGTGACAACTGCTTGTATCGCACTAGCCACATTCGCTGCGGTTGATAAATTTGCAACAGGTACCGTTGCTTCATCGACGGCAGCCTGCAGGTCAATCTCCTGATAGCCATCCCCATTGATATTGATCCGCAGCTTTGTCTGTTCTACTGCAAGACCAAGTAAATCCACCGCAGCTTGACCTACGCTTGTGCCGCTAATTGTATCAGCATTGGTGTTACCTGTATTTACCGCAACTAAAATATATTGGGAGTGACTGTTTACGTTCTCGGCATAGTTCACTCTTCCCGGAATCATACTCAAATTGTCAAAACTTTCCCGTGGTGTTGCCTCGCCTCCCATGTAAACTTCCAGTTTGAACTCGTTATCATCATCATTGGTGCCATTAGCAATAGTCACCACAATGCCGTTGCCCCAGTTCCCCGGACTATTGGCCGAAATGGTCAAGCTTGGCTGTTTTGAAACGAGAACTGCATGTCGATCCCTGATAGTAATATCTGCCGTTTCCTCCCCTTCGGCTACCCTTACGATATAACACTCACTGCCGCCATTATTAAAAAACTGAAACACCGCATGCGCCAGATAAGCGCCAGTGAGGAAATCACCGTATTGGTCCTGAAATTCAGTAAAGTTATAAATCTTTACCGGTTCACCAATCAGTCCCCTCTCTGCCTGACCAATGAAGGCTGCGGTCGATGTGCTTGCAGCCGTAATCGGCCTAACACCGCTGGACACTTCTTCTACATAAACACCTGGGTAAGTGGGCTGAACCATTTGTCGCCTCCATATTCCATACTAGATAGTACCCGTTAGTTGAGTCGCATTATTTCGCTCACTGGGATTTCTTCATGGAAGGTTATTCTGTATTCCCCTCCTAATCAGACTTTGTCTCCGCGTTACCAATATCCTCACCGGCTGATTTGCTGGTGGATGCTTTGGATAATTGTCGAACCGCAATCAACTTGCGGTCCCGTAATTTTTTGACTGATGTGTTCCCGGTGACCTCTTGCTCTGGAACTTCATGCTTGTAACCCGGTGGTAGATGGCAGGTCTTACCGCTGTTGCAATGAACCGACACTAGTCTTCGGGTAAGATTCTGAATTTCGTAGTTCATTTATACTCCTCCTGACAAATGCATGAGATAAACATCGGAGATCAGCGTTCCTGCGGCAAACTCTGTTGTGGTGAGCGCCCTCAATCTGCTGTGTTAGCTATAGCAGTCCACATGCCACAACCTTTTAGTCCGGTTGTTTTAATTAAGTTTTTTAAGAAGTCATTAATGATGGTCAGTTCGAGCCCTCACCGGTAAAAGAGCACCTGTAAACATTCTTCCCGTCAGCATTAGTCCTTTTTACCACCGATCCCTTCTTAACCAACACATCAAGTGCGTTGTGGACACAATCCAGCGTTTCAATATAACGCTGTCTTTGCAGCCACCACCTGGCAACCCCCTCTACAGTATCGCCGGCGTTAGGATGAGACTGTAGATAACGTTCGATTTCCTGCGCCACTTTCGCTGTTTCATAATCATTTTTTAGGGCCACAGTCAGACTCCGTTACTGATCATCTCCGCCACGCGCTCTTTATCGTTTTTTTAAGCAACTTTTGCGCCAATAGATGTATTTTTTTAATTACCTGGAATCACAACATTTTACAGATTAAACATAAAAAGAAATGGGTTTTTTTTAACCCATAATATTTTCAGATAATCTGTTGATTTATTAATAATGCGACTGGAGGGAGGGCGGGTTCACTAGAACCCGCATCGGGTACTTATGAACCCATCATAAGGCGATGGGAGGTAATTTTAGGCGATGGGAGGTAATTTCAGAAAGATCCTTTAACAGGTGCGGACTAACAGGTGCGGACTAATAGGTGCGGACCACAAGCTGGCGGCAGATTAATTGGCTTTTGATATTCCGTGTTTCTTTAACAATTTACCGAGTGCGCGTCGTTCTTTACCAGCTCTTTTAGCGGCCAGGGTTACATTACCGTTTGCTTCCTGAAACAATTGTTTTAAATAAGCTTTCTCAAATCGAGATATAATCGAACTTTTTGCCTCATTGAAGTTGTCTTGAAATAGGTGATTTTCCCGTCTATCAATTAGGTTTGTCCTGCGGTCTTTTTGAGCACTAGATCCTTTTCCCAGTTCCATACACGGACCTTCAGCCAGAAGAAATTCACTGTGCAGGAGGTTTTCCAGTTCCCTCACATTGCCTGGCCAGCTATTTCTTTTCAGCCATTTATACGAGTCAGGATGCAAAAACTTATCCTGCTGCCTATATGCTGATTTATATTTATTGAGGAAATAATCAGCCAACAACTTTATATCCTCGCCACGCTGCGATAACGGCGGAATCTCAATTTGCACGATGTTGAGTCTGTAAAATAGGTCTTGACGGAACAAACCTCGTTCAACTAACTGAGATAAATTTTCATTGCTGGCTGCTATAATCCTGACATTTGCCTTGGAAGGACGACTGGCACCGAGAGGTTTATATACCTGATCTTCAAAAAAACGTAACAATACTATCTGACCCTTTAAAGATAATGCTTCAACTTCATCCAAAAAAATCGTTCCATGATTTGCCAGGGCAATAATTCCCTGCTGTGAACTTTTAGCATCTGTATATGCGCCCTTCTCATGCCCGAATAATTCATTTTCAATTAAATTATCCGGTATGGCTCCACAGTTAACCGGGATAAATGGAAAATCTCTGCGTGGACCTAGATAGTGGATAGCGCGGGCCGCCAGTTCTTTCCCGGTTCCTGTTTCTCCTTCTATTAACACAGGAATATCATAGCAACTTATCTTCTTGATATTTTTTAAAACATTTACGAAAGGAGGCGATCTTCCTATCATATTCATACCGACAAAACCTTCCAGTATATCGTCATCACACGATAAATAATCAGTATGTTTAAATACATCGAATAAACGTTGCGTCCGGTATGTAAATTCATCATCCGTACATGGCCAATAAATTAAATCATTGCATGTTTCTAGGTATTGATTCTCCAAAACAAAACTAGATTCTTTTATGATGCCTAATACTGGACTGGCCTTAATTCGCTCGCAAACACGCCTAATTTTTTTGTCTATAAAGTTGTCGTTGCTTAAAAAAGGAAGAATGAATATCTGCTGGGAGGGGGCGATGTTACTATCATCTATGACATCATAAAAACTCAATATCTCGATATCTTCATAGCCAACACGTACCAACTTTTCGTGAAAACGGGTATTGAATGAATGAGAATCGCTGGCTATGATTCTGATTGGAATTCGCTCTTTAAACATGCTCACTCCATAGATAAGGAATATAGTGTCTAAAGCTGAAAACGAAATGAGACGTGTAGTGAGTTTGATCTATATCCGCTTGGGTTACCTGATCGGAAGGTGATAACCAAATCTTTGCCTGAATAGTGGTTTTGATTTGTGGCAATTAAACGAGATTGTTCTTATTAAATTTTATGCCAACGCCTGATTAAAATCAAGAAAATATAAGAAAACATCAACGACAATACAACAAAATCGCTGGGAATGACTGCTGTCCTTCGCAATTATTCGTACTTTCGGAAATTATTGACAAATTTGCATGGGCCTGCCAATCTAAAATCATGACAAAAACGTTACGAAATCTTGTTTTGGTCATATGATCGAAGACCAAAATCTCCTCGAATCTTGCTGCCGAGAGAACCTTGCACTTCGCCACCAATTGGCCGTAATGAAACGGACA
>WTAT01000189.1 GCA_013139415.1 Desulforhopalus sp. | reverse complement strand
CCGGGAGTTTGCCTGGGCCGAACATGCCGTCCAGAGTGAGGGGTACAATCTCCCGGCCACCCGCGTCTTCGCCCACTTAAGTTTGGGCGGCAGATATAATGAAATGTTCAACGGGGTCACTTCTTTTCTGGCCACAAAGGATCTTGCCCTTAATTATGAAGCCAAGGAAGAACAATTCCTTGCGGCCCTGGGAACTATGTCCTCCCTGCTCTTTAACAAAAACAACCTGCTGCTGGCCGTGACCGCCGATGGCCAGGAAATTGGTCACCTTGGAAAGATAGGCAGCTGCATCAGCGATGCCCTGCCTGACAGCCCGGTTAAAAGCTATTCCCTGCCGGAACTGCCTCTTGCCAGACACGAGGCCTTCATCACCGCAGCTGAAGTGGTTTTTGCTGTCCAGGGCGGCAACCTGCTGCCTAACGGCATGGGGTATAACGGCCACTTCGAAGTCCTGAAAACCTATCTCTCCCGGGACTATCTTTGGAACACTGTTCGACAGTTAGGTGGTGCTTACGGCTGTTTTATCCAGTTTGGTCAAATCAGCGGCAACCTGGCCTTTGTCAGTTATCGTGATCCCCAGGTAAAGAAAACCTACGATGCCTACAATGGCGTCCCGGATATTGTTGCCGGCCTTGACCTGCCGAAGAAGGTCATGGAACAGCTCATAATAGGGACCTATGGACACTTCGATCCGCTGCGAAGCGCTGCTGCCAAGGGGGCAACCGCCAGAAACGACTATTTAAACGGCATTGACATAGAATACAAACAGCAGCGACTCTCGGAGATCACCGCCACTACTCCCGCCGACCTGCGCAGTTTTGCTCCGGCTTTTGCCGACATGATTCCAAGAAGTTACCGAACAATTATCGGCAACCGCAATAAAATTGAAGCTGATCAGTCACTCTTTGATACCCTCACCGAACTGTAATTTTGAATCGTCTTTAATCAGATCCTTATCCGGGCCCTTCGGCCCTGATAAGGATTACTTGCCTCGCCTGCCCCCTGCTCTTGTAATTTGTTTCGATCCTACTATAATGATGCGTCGGCTGAAGAGGGGGAGGTTCAAACCGCCTTTACCAAAATGTAACGCTCCCAATTTGCTCTCCCTCATTACCAAACTCATTACCAAACTCATTACCAAAATTATAAACTCAACAATTGCTTCCCAAGGAGAAAAGAATGCAATACTCTTCTGAAATCAAGGAAATGTGCCGCGTGGCCCAGGGGACAAATCACGGTCCTGCCCCTATACCACAGGAAGGTGCATGGACTCAGGCCAGAGAAGTACGAGATATCAACGGACTCACCCATGGGGTGGGTTGGTGTGCCCCACAGCAAGGTGCCTGCAAACTCACCCTCAATGTGAAAAGCGGCATCATCGAGGAAGCTTTGATCGAAACCATCGGCTGTACCGGCATGACGCATTCGGCCGCCATGGCTTCGGAGATACTGACGGGTAAAACCATCATGGAAGCGTTGAATACCGATCTGGTTTGTGACGCGATCAACGTCGCAATGCGCGAGCTGTTTCTGCAAATAGTTTACGGTCGCAGCCAGTCCGCTTTCTCCGAAGGAGGATTACCCATTGGGGCAGGATTGGAAGATCTCGGCAAAGGACTACGTTCGGTTTGTGGCACCATGTACGGTACCAGTGCCAAAGGTCCCAGGTATCTGGAAATGGCCGAAGGCTATGTAACGGAAATCGCCCTCGACAAGAACGACGAGATTATCGGCTATGCATTTGTCAGTCTTGGTAAAATGATGGACGCCATTAAAAAAGGTGTGAGTGCGGACCAGGCATTAAAAGATGCGTCAGGGACCTACGGCAGATTTGACGATGCCGCCAAAACTATTGATCCACGAAAGGAATAAGGAGAATACCCATGGCACTGTTTGAAAGTTACGACAGGCGGATCGACCAGATTATTCCTGTTCTGGAAAAATACGGCATGAAATCTCTCGAAGATGCCGGTGAGGTCTGCCAAGATTATGGTGTGGACGTTGCAAAAATAGTTAAAGGTATCCAACCGATTTGTTTTGAAAATGCGGTTTGGGCCTACACCCTCGGAGCTGCCATCGCTATAAAAAAGGGCCAGACCAAGGCCTCTGAGATAGCCTCAACCCTCGGGGAAGGACTGCAGGCTTTCTGCATTCCCGGATCTGTTGCCGATGACCGAAAGGTCGGCATCGGACACGGTAACCTTGCCGCCATGCTCCTAAGAGAAGAGACAAAATGCTTTGCCTTTCTGGCCGGTCACGAGTCGTTCGCCGCAGCAGAAGGCGCCATCGGTATCGCAAGATCAGCCAATCGAGTGCGCGAAACTCCGCTCCGGGTCATCCTCAACGGTCTGGGCAAAGATGCCGCAAAAATCATCTCCCGAATCAATGGCTTCACCTATGTGCAGACCAGCTTCGACTATGCAACCGGTGAACTGAGTGTTGCCAGCGAAACAGTATATTCAGAGGGAGAGCGCAGCAAGGTGCGATGTTTCGGTTCTGACGACGTCCGTGAGGGGGTTGCCATCAACCACATGGAAGGTGTTGACGTTTCAATCACCGGCAACTCCACAAACCCCACCCGATTCCAGCATCCGGTGGCAGGGACCTACAAAAAAGAGTGCCTTCTGCAGGGCAAGAAATATTTTTCGGTAGCCTCTGGTGGTGGCACCGGACGTACCCTCCATCCGGACAACATGGGTGCAGGACCAGCCTCTTATGGAATGACCGACACAATGGGTCGCATGCACTCGGACGCCCAGTTCGCCGGATCTTCCTCCGTTCCAGCCCATGTAGAGATGATGGGTCTGATCGGCATGGGCAATAACCCTATGGTAGGAGCTTCTGTGTCAGTGGCTGTTGCACTTGAGCAGGCGGCCAGGTAGGCAAAATAATCTCGCATTAAGACCACCTCAAGTTTCAAAAAGAACAGCGGATCGTCGCTTTTATAGCGCCGGTCCGCTGTTTTATTTATCTATATACCTATACACTTAATTGTTGTGGGTCAGGCTCGGTCATCTCATGAATTTTTATCTTGCCCTTCCCCCACCACTCTTTTGAGATTTCCTTGGTTTTCTGCCAAAGTCCCTTTCTCTTTTCTGCTGTCTCCTCAGCCACATCTCCAGATATTTCTTATGAAAGGAGACAGTACTACAGAGGGGGTGCATACTGCAGTCCACCCTGGCTCCAAAGGTTATT
>WTAT01000452.1 GCA_013139415.1 Desulforhopalus sp. | reverse complement strand
CAGTCCGAAGATAGTAAATTGGGAGATCTTTTCGAAAACATGAAAGCTGTTGCCGCCATGGACGAAATCACAACAGAACCAGAACATGCACTCACTCCTCCCATGGCAAAGGTGGATGAAATTGCTGAAGGTGTCGAACAGGGACATACATCGTCAGCTCTACTCGAACTGGAGGTCACAATTTTACCAGAGGACGAGTATCCGTTCTCTATTCTTCTTGAGACCTTTGTGGAGCAGAAAATCGCCCAGCAGGCCATCCTCTTCTACCAAAAACGTGATATTTCTGCTCACTGGGTTAAAGTTGATCTGGGAGAAAAAGGTATACGATACCGACTGTTCACGGGAATCTTTGCAACAATCCCTGAGGCACAACATTATTTGGACCAAAACCAACTGTTCGACAAACTGATTAAACCTACTTATTATTCGGCCCGGGTAGGCGTCTATCAGGATCAAGCTCAGCTGGCAAACGCTTTTGTCAAAGCGCGAGATACTGGATTCATCCCTTACATCCTTGGCACGAAAAAAGCTGTTTACCATCTCTACGTCGGTGCATTTTATACCTATACCGGAGCCACCTCCCAATGTCGGGCTCTTACCGATGCAGGATTAAGTTGTGAACCGGTCAGGCGGTCCACCATCCCACCCCAGTAAAAGCCTGAGCAAAACCCGGCGAAAGACTTTTCTACCCCCTGTCACTGATCGTGACAGGGGGCTTAGATGGGTGGTTACTTTATTTTTCCCGCCTATTTCTCTCGCTCAAAAGGCCAGGCAACGATTCCACCCTCCATCACCTTTACATTAGTCCAGCCATTCTCCTCAAGAATCAATACCGTTTCGTAGCCACGAAGACTTACCTTACAAAAACAAATTATCTCGGCATCCTTGTCCGCCGGCAGTTCATCAAGACGACCACGCAGGGCACCTACCGGAATATACTTTTCACCGAGCCCAAGTCGCAGCACCTCGTACTCGTCAGGTCCCCGGCCATCTAAAAGGAAGGGTTTGCCACCACTTTTGATTTTTTCCTGTACTTCCTCGGCAGAAATCGTTTTCAGTCGACCTTTAAGCTTATTTTCGACAATATGGGCCGAAGCAATAAAATGATCAATGGCAAGAGAAAATGGCGGCGCATAGGGTAGATCTGCACAGACTAAACGATCCAGGGTCATCTCCCCCTGAATTGCCATAGCAGCCGTTGCTATCTGTCTGCTCACGTCTCCATTGCCAACACACTGATACCCAAGAATCCGTTTTGAGCTCTTATCAACCAGAATTTTCGAAATGAGCAGTCCCGCCCCCATAAAACCTGGTTTATCGGGACTGGCGTTGACGACTGTTTCAATATTATCAATGTTATTCTGCGCTGCACTTTTTTCGGTCAAGCCCGCGGAACCGGCTGCAAAATCAAAAACCTTACAGATAGAGGTGTGGATCGTCCCCGGAAAAACTACGCTGTTGCCGTAAACTGCGTTTTCCCCTGCTACCCTGCCCTGGAGATTTGCCAGATCACCCATCGGCGCCAGTACATTTTTGCCAGTAATTAAATGTTTTATTTCGATGCAGTCACCTGCAGCATAAATATCGGGGTCGGAGGTCACCATGTACTCATCAACCAGAATACCACCCAACTCACCAATATGAAGCCCCGCTTCCCGGGCAAGTTGAACGTTAGGCTGAACGCCCGTTGCCACGACAGCTGTCTCACAGTAGATGATGGTATCGTCCCGCAATTTCACTGCAACGAGTTTACCAGCCTCTCCAAGAAAAGCCTTTACCCCCGTACCGGTAAGAACCTCCACTCCTTTACTCTTGATATGGTTTGCGCTGTCAAACATAAAATCGATATTATTCGGGAAGGGGTGGAAAATGATGCCATGGCGTTCCATGCCCCTAAGCTATGATCGAATGTTATTTCAAAGATCCCGGTACCGCCAAGCACCCGACGCTTCGTCTGTCTTTTCCAGGCGAAGAAAATCAGTTGCGGCGGCAAAACCTTTACGATAGGATACAGCCGCATTATTTATTTTTTTTCTAATGCACAAAACCACATACTATTTTTCCTGTAGTCATAGCATATAAAAAATGTGTTTGTGATGTCGGGTTTTCATTGGTGATACGTAATGAGTAATAACAAACTTCGTGTAGAAAAAATTGGCGGAACAACCATGTCTCGTTTTGGTGAGGTTCTGGATAACGTTATTCTTAGAGACAAAAACGACATCTACAACAGAATTTTTGTCGTTTCGGCATATTCGGGCATTACCAACGAACTTTTAGAGCATAAAAAAACTGGTCAACCAGGTATATACCAGACCTTTGCCCAAAATGAAGATATTGAACCGGCCATGAGCAAGCTAAAAGACAGGCTCTGTGAGCTCAACCACAGCTTTGCAGGAATCGGGCTAAATGTCAAAACTGCCGACCAGTTTATCTGTGAGCGTATCGCCTTTGCCGTCAACATCCTCAAAAGTATGGACAATGTGCTTTCCTCAGGATATGTCAACCGCACCGAAGTTCTTTTGGCAGCCCGAGAACTTCTCTCTTCCATAGGGGAGATGCACAGCGCCTTTAACAGTGCAATTATCCTTGAAAACCTGGGCTACAGTGCGACCTTTGTGGATCTGAGCGGTTGGCAGGACATACGCGAGCGTACCATCGACCAGCGTATTCATGACAACTTTAACGAAATCGAACCGTCAAAAACCATCTGTTTTGCCACCGGATATACGAAAGGTACGGAAGGGATCATGCGGGAATTTGATCGTGGCTATTCTGAAGTCACTTTTTCCAAGATAGCGGTTCTACTTGGCGCAGCTGAGGCGATTATTCATAAAGAATACCATCTCTGCTCGGGAGATCCACTGATCATAGGCGAAGACAAAGTCCATCCGATCTGCAATACCAATTTCGATGTAGCCGATCAGCTTGCCGATGTCGGCATGGAGGCAATTCACCCCAAGGCCTCGAAACCGCTGGAGACTGCCGATATCCCCATCCGGATAAAGAACGCCTTCGATCCCAGCCACAGTGGGACATTGTTCACCAAAGATTACCTCTGTCCCCATTCGAAGACTGAGGTTATAACCGGCTCAAGCGAGGTTACCTGTCTCGAAATACACGATACCCGCATGGTAGGTGAAGTCGGCTTTGATATGCAGATAATGAGGCTCCTCCTGGACCATCATATCAGCTATATAAACAAGGCGACCAATGCCAATACTATCGATGTAATCATTTACGAAAAAGACTGCACTCCCGAGCTAATCCATGATATGCGCGAACATTTCGAAGATGTCGACACCCAGGACGTCGCAATTGTCTGCGCCATAGGCTCCAATATCGCCAAACCCGGGATTCTTGCCAAAGCCACCAAGGCACTGGCAGACGCGGATATCAATATCCTGACCGTTTCGCAGACCTCGAGGCAGACCAATATGCAGTTCACCATAGATCGTGATCACTTTGTCCTGGCACAACGGGCTCTTCATCGAGCACTATGTGAAGAAAATAATGCATAGAAAATAATATAAGGTGGGGTTATGCCATGCTTTTAATGATACTTACCTGGGGGGACTCTTTTTAGTACCCTCTCGGAGTCTATCGCTTACCTGAAGGGTACTCTTTTTAGTGCCTCCTTGAGAGAGGCATTACAGCACATTCACCCGTACATCTTCCGACAGGGCTTCAATTTCCCCGGCGATAATCTCACTTTCCGCTGCTTCGGGAACCGCCAGAGTCAATTGAGCTGAAAAAACGGTATCATGGATACCGTCCATGGAAAAACGTTTACAC
Organism: Desulforhopalus sp.; assembly: GCA_013139415.1. Lineage (GTDB taxonomy): Bacteria > Desulfobacterota > Desulfobulbia > Desulfobulbales > Desulfocapsaceae > Desulforhopalus_A. The sequence continues at coordinate 9,297 of WTAT01000452.1, read as the reverse complement.
TCCATGTTTTCCACTCCGATATCCAGATTTGCCAGGATATTGCTCAAATCCCCAGTCAAACCAGGCCTGTCTATGCAGTCAACCACCAGGCTGATTGTTTTGGTCATTTCCTGATGAGTTGTCTTAGCTGCGGCATAGACGAAGTGGAGACTGGGATACATCCGCTCCAGAGTCGACTTCAAGTCCATCTCAAGTTCTTCCTCGATGACCACACTCATTATAGCCGTAAATTGACCATCGAGCTTAATAACCTTAGTGGTCAGCCACTCCCCACCCTGGCTGCGGGTGGTCTGTGCCAGTGCCTTGATTATCCCTGGGATATCCGAGCCGTAAACAGTAGTAATAAAATTGCTTCTCATACCTCTTTTATCCTGTATTGCATAAAACTATAACTGTTTGTCTATCGATTGTCTATCGATTGTCTCCTAACCTTGGCAAACGGGAAGAAAACCACTAAATCACTAAACAACATAGTTTAACACATTTCAGCAGGCTTCTCTACCGTCGTTTCTTACTGCAACGCTATATATTATGCATTTCACAAAAAAGTATACCGCTGCAGAGGGAACATCTGCAACGGTATGACATACAGGAATCAGCAGAATCCAATTCCATCTATCTTGAACTTGAAACCTTAAATCGCAGGCGCCTCATTGGTCAGCGCATCAGGCCAACGACGCTCAGTCATTTCGTCGGTTGAATAATCAGGTAAAAGAATAGGAGCAACTCCCGGTTTCTCAATCCCCGCCTCTTCAAGCTCTTTTTCAAACTCGATGACATGATCAAGGCTGAGTCCCTTAATCTCGACTCCACCCTGTACATAGGCAGCCGCATTTTTACCGGCACGGCGACCAAAGGTGATAATATCCTGCAGACTGTTGCCCATCAACCGGTTCTCACCGTGTACCCCGCCAATTGCTTCACCAGCGGCATAGAGCCCTGGAACGTTTGTCTCGGTGTCACCATTGACATTCACCCCACCATTTTGATAGTGCAGGGTCGGATAGACAAGCATCGGCTCCTTACTGATATCGATCCCATGGCGCTCAAACTGGATGAACTTGGCAGGTAGTTCTTTTTTAACACTTCCCGGACCGTGCAGCTCTTCAATCATTGGGGAGTCGAGCCACAGACCAACGCGACCGGTAGGAGTGATGATACCTTTACCCTTCTCCATCGCCTCACAGATAAGCTCTGCAGACTCAACGTCACGGGGCTCAAGAGGAAAACAGAACTGCTCACCATCTATATTGAGCACATGGGCACCCAGTCCTCGAACCTTTTCGGTAATCAACAGGCCGACATTCTGTTCGGGGTAGGCAACTCCGGTCGGGTGATACTGAGTGGAGTGCAGAGACTTGTTGCCGACTCCGGCACGGTAGGCCATGACTACGCCGTCCATGGTGGCACCGTAATGATTGGTGGTGGCAAAACCTTTTATATGCAAACGGCCAAAACCGCCGGTACCAATGATTACCGCTTTAGCTTTAACGATGGAGAATTCTTTCGTTTCCATGTTATGCAGGATAGCCCCAGAACACTTACCCTCATCATCGAGGAGCAGTTCCACAGCCGGGCTAAACTCAAGGACGGTGATCTGATCTTCCCTGTTGCGCACTTCATCCCGCACCACACGCATGATCTCCGCGCCGGTCATATCCCCTGAAGACTGTAACCTTTTACGAGAAGAACCACCGCAATGCCGAACAACAGTGCGGCCATCCTCATACTTGTTAAAAAGCATGCCCAGACTCTCCAGCCAGGCGATGGAGAGGGGTGCGTCCTTTGCCAGAGCCGCTACCAGATCACGCTGATTGGAAAAATGACCGCCGCCTATAGTGTCCATGAAATGATAATAGGGAGAATCGCATTCATGAGTTGCCGCCTGAATCCCGCCCTCGGCCATGATGGTATTGGAATCGCCGTGACGAAGCTTGGTGGCGATGATTACTTTGCAGCCGCTATTCGCTGCCATAATAGCCGCGGAAGTACCGGCCCCGCCGCCGCCGATAACCAGAACATCGGTCTCATGATCGATTTTGTTCAAATCCACCTTGTCCGGTCGGATCATCGACTTGGATTCCAGCAGGCTGGCAACACCTTCCTGGTAAGTGTCGCCTTTATTGGGACCGACAGCAACGGTTCTTTTACCGGTTGTTTGATAATCCGGGTGAAATTTTGACAGAACCTCGGCGCGTTCATCCATGGACAGCGCCGGATAGTTCTCATTTCGACGAGCCATAGCTACCCGTTCGGGACGGGTAGCTTCAACTCTTTTTATCAGTTCCTTCATCTCGGGGGTGTAAACCATTGTCTTCTCCTTAATCCAAAAGAGGATCGATCGGTGATCTGTATTTTATTATAAATAACGAGTCTCTTTAGGCTGCCATGATCCTATTTCGGCAAAATCGGGCTCACGCTCACGCTCCACGTAGATTTTTTCGAGATCCTCTTTACTCATTGCCGTCAGTTCATCCAGCATTTCATCATATTTGCCGCTTTCTATCGCTTCTACTCTCACCTTCAGATGTTCCGCCAGAGGCAGAATGTATCTTCCATACACACGACGGGCCAGCTGCGCTGCATGGTACTGGGGTATTTCTCCCATACAGCGGCTGGCACACAGACCGCACTGAATACAGTCAAAAGATAATTTCGCCGCCTTCTCTATATTTCCCTGTTTCAGGGCGGAGATATAGCCAAGGACATCAACATCCATCGGACAGGCCTTGGTACACTGGTTGCAGGCCACACAGCGAAACAACTCGGGGTAGAGGGCATGGATGGCTTCCGGTAGTCCGCCGATTTCTTCAATGTTAAATTTGGCTCGATTTGCAGGAAAGAAAGGAATCTGGGCAAGATACATATCAGCTTCCACCACAGTCTGACAGGCAAGACCGAAGTGCAATTTATAATCTCCGGCCATTCTATACACCGTGGGGCATGCACCACAGATACCGCCACGGCAACCGGCGCCGCGCAGGAATTTGAAACCTGCAAACTCCATTGCCTTCATGATGGTCAGGGTTTCGGGGACCTCATACATTTTACCCATGATATAGACCGGGATGGTTTTCGCACCTTCCGGCAGAATAGCCCGATCCCCGGTCGCTACTTTGGGAGTGTTCTTGCTCGATTTCTGATCTGTTTCACACATGGTTCATATCTCCAATAATGCGCGATAATTTACGCTGCCTATTCTCATCCGGGCCATTAATACCTTAGAAATTCTTTTCTTGTTTTTAAGAAAGAATTTCGTGAAGGTATTTATCCCGACTTATTTCCCATTTATCGGGGCTAGCTTTACGCTGCAGCCAGACATTTTTTACTCTTTAACAACTCGGCACTGATCGGGTCGTTCAACTCAAAATGACAGTTCTCTGAGTCAAGCCCCAGAGCTAAGGCCAGCAGTTGTGTGAAGTAATACGTTGGAATATTTGTTACTATATTGCCCTTTTCAATCATCTGTTGCTGTTGCTTGCCCAGGTTGTATTCACAGAGCGGACAGCTTGTGGCCAGCGCCTCAACCCCGGCAGCTGCAGCCAGGTTGACAATGGCCGCTCCAGCACTGTTTTCTCCTGCAGGAACAGCCAGCACCTGATAAGAACCGCAGCATTTATCGGCGGCATTAAAATCCATTACTGTGGCGCCAATCGCTTCCAGTAACCCGTTCATCAGACTATAACTGCCATAAGGTTCGATGCCGATTTCTGCCGGACGCTGCAGGGTGCAACCGTAATAGGGTGCAACCTTTAAATCCGTCATGGGCACCTTCACCTGTTCCTTTATTTTTTCCCAGCCGATCTCTTCCTGCAGATAGGTCAGGTAATGCACGACTTCAACCTCTCCGGCGTAGTCGATTTCCTCATCCATAAAACGATTGATGGTATCTCTTTTTACCTCATCGTTTTTCATTATCTGATTGGCCCTTGCCAGCGTGTTGTAGCACATTGAGCAGAGGGTAACCAACCGTTCTGCTCCCTGTTCTTTTGCCCGAACAAGATTGCGTACCGGCCCCACCTGATGAATTAAATCATCGGCGGTCAGGGAATGTACTGCACCACAGCAATTCCATCTCTCAATCTCCTTCACCTCAACACCCAAAGCCTCCAGGGAAGCAACCGCAGCCCTGTCCAAATTCTTGGCTTTGGTTTTCAAAGTACAGCCTGGATAGTAACTGATCTTCATCGCTCTCCTTAACTCGTGAATTTTCTGAATCCGGCAACCAACGCAATCTGCGGCATCTCTGCGATACGTTCTGCAGAAATCTCAGAAGGCTCTATATAATTTTTACTTTTACGAAGCACCTGTTGCCTGAGGGCCTCCATGACTTTTGCAATATCAATCCCTCTGGGGCATTTGACAGAACAGGCATGGCAAGACGCACACTTCCAATAGGTGTTTATGTCGGCGAGCTCTTCCATGAGGCCAAATTGAGCCATGTGCATAACCTTACGAGGACTGAAATCCATCTCCTGTGCCATGGGACACATACCTGTACATGTGGCGCACTGCATACATTTTTTTACACTTTCGCCACTGAGTTCATTGAGTTTCTCAATCGATTTTATCGACAGAGTTTGGGCAGTAATCGTTAATGTCATGTCTATTCTCTTTGTAGATACAATAAGTTATCCCCGCCTCCATACTTCCGGCAGAGAAATTCGAGCCCAATCGCCGTACCTGAGAAAAACCAGGTAAGTGCCATGCAATAAGGAAAGCGAATCACGCTCAGATATCTGTCACCCCGCTGAAATTGACTATTAATCCAAAGTGCAAGCTGATCGCCACTTTTCCGCCATGTATATTTAACAGATTGAGAAATATTTTCAACACAGAACAAACTACATAATATTAAAGATTTACATAATCATAATGAATGAGGCCTCATTTTTTTGTTTTTTGGCAGACCAGGGGAAAACAGATAGTTGGTGCTTTTTAAGCGAGGTAGAATACACTGCTGGAACGAATAATTTCTTATCTACTACCAGACCACATGTCACTAAAAAATCCTTTGTACCATTACAAGACCCTTTCATATATCCTCACCAAAATCCGGCAGGCAGCCACCGACCTTTTGCCCATAATCCTGGTGATCAGCTTTTTCCAAATCTTCATTATCCGCCAACCCTTGCCTCAACTTGGGGAGATGATATTTGGCACCATTATGGTGATAATTGGCCTATCCATGTTTATAGAAGGGCTGGAAATGGCACTTTTCCCGATGGGCGAAAACATGGCCCAGGCACTCACCCGTAAGGGTAGCCTGTTCTGGCTCCTTGTCTTTGCATTCTTCCTTGGATTCTCGACAACTGTTGCCGAGCCTGCTCTTATAGCTATCTCCAAAGAAGCCGCCGAAATCGCCGCACTGGGCGGCCTTATGGACAACGATCCGAAAACTCTTAGTTCTTATGCCCTCGGCTTGCGGCTGACCGTTGCCTTTTCGGTGGGCTTTGCCATCCTCCTCGGCGTCCTGCGTATTCTTCTTAACTGGCCCATCCATTTTCTTATAATTGGTGGTTATATTCTGGTCATGCTGATGACGACCATAGCTCCCGACGAGATTATTGGAATTGCATATGATTCCGGCGGCGTGACCACCTCAACAATCACCGTGCCTTTAGTTACTGCACTTGGTGTCGGCCTGGCTACTGCAATCAGGGGGAGAAACCCCTTACTTGACGGGTTCGGACTTATCGCCTTTGCCTCTCTGTTACCGATGATTTTTGTCATGGGTTACGGCATAGTGGTGTTCGGAATATAGAGGATACGAGATGAATGTTTTTTTTGATTTTCTAAAAACCCTTTTGCTCACCGGTCGTGATCTTCTGCCAATCATAATGTTATTTGGCTTCTTTCAACTCGTTGTAATACAAGCACCTGTCGCAAATCTCCGCAGGATCATCGTGGGCAGTTTCTATGTTTTTATTGGTCTGACTCTTTTTCTCACCGGTCTGGAAGATGCACTCTTTCCCCTAGGTAAAATCATGGCCGACCAGTTGACCGATCCACTGTTTTTAAAGGGTGCTGCAGCAAACGTTGACCTTGCAGACTGGAAGATCTATGGCTGGATGTACTGTTTTGCTGCCACAATAGGTTTTGCCACAACCGTGGCTGAGCCATCTCTTATAGCCGTCGCCCATAAAGCACAGGAGGTATCCGGCGGAAGCATCAGTCAATGGGGATTAAGGATCACTGTGGCCATTGGCGTCTCTTTTGGTATCAGTCTCGGCACCTTCCGAATTATTACCGGAACCCCGCTCTACCTGTATATCATGGCCGGCTACCTTATTGTAATCGTACAAACCTTTTTTGCCCCAAAATCAATAATTCCCTTAGCCTACGATTCAGGGGGAGTCACCACCTCCACCGTTACCGTGCCGATCGTTGCCGCACTGGGCTTAGGGTTATCTGCCTCGGTTCCCGGAAGAAACCCGGCCATTGACGGTTTTGGCTTAATAGCCTTTGCCAGTTTATTCCCAATCATAAGCGTACTCACCTATGCTCAGTTTGCGCAGTGGATCGCCACGCGAAAATCACCCCCCATTAAGGAGAAAAAAGATGCGGTTTAAAATCATCTTTGCTTCAGTCAAAACAGACATAACCGACAAGATCGTTGATGCAGCAAAAGACGCAGGTGCCACCGGAGCTACCATCATCCCTGCGCGAGGAACCGGAATCCGTGAAGCAAAAACTTTTTTCGGTCTGAGCCTTGAGGCGCAAACAGATATCATCATGTTCCTCCTCGAAGAGCATTTAATTGAAAAGATTCTTAAAACTATAGGTAGAGTCGGAGAATTCGATAAACCCGGAACAGGCATTGCCTTCGTTCTCCCTGTAGATCAGGTTATTGGCCTGGAAAGCCAGATTGAAACATTTAAGAAAGAAGCAGGAGACCATCGTGGTTGATAGGCCACCGGTGGGAGGGGTTGCGTCAAATTATTAAAAGTGTATATTGTTCATTGTATTATCGGTTAGTTACAATAAGAAGCAGTTCCCTTTAACACTTAGACATTAGAGACCATGAGCCCTCCAGTTAATACACGTTGGGATGGGACCGAGCGCCGAAAACCAAACAGTTGCCGGAGAAATGCAGAACGCCGCTCAACTCGCGAACGACGATACGATAGACGTGAAAGCACCTCAAAAAGCAATCGAGGATTTTATGGATGGCTACGTTCTCTTGTGAAAGCCAGACTGGGAGTTGACCGGCGAAAAAACATTGATCGACGAATTGTTGCCAACCGACGCAACCCATCACCCCGATCAATGCTCACGAAGGAAGAACTCGCTGATCTTTTGAAGTAAAGGCACCCGACTATTGCTTCCCCGCAGCCTCTCCCGACACCTCAGGGTCACAATCGGCTGCCACCGGGCAAGCATCATCTCCCTGATTTCCCACACCAGGTAAAATCATATATTCTGTCGGCACCACACTGCTGGTTCCACTGTAATCTATTGCCTTTGTTTCCCGGCAATTTTCATCTAAATACTCACGGATTCCCTGTTCCCCTCTCAGGACAATGATATTCTGCTGCTGGCTGGAGACAAGAACCGGAATCTCTTTAATCGCCAGACTTTTCAGAAAGTTGAGATTGATTTCAGGGTTATATTCGGCAAAATACTCCACCCCCGGGAAGGCAAAATCTTCAATTCGCTCAATCGGGTTAAAGCGTACAGTGCAACTATTTTCTTCCCTGAGTGCATCAATAACCTTTTCACAATGGGCACAGGTCGAGGAAAAGAAGAGATAGTGTTGGGCCTCTTTCTTTTCTCCAACCGCGATCGCCATGCTTCCCGCATCCAGCCCTAACCCTGAGCCTCCAGCCGCACGGAACTGGAGGCCAAAGCAGGCTGCCGTTACCGCAGAAAAAAGAACAATTCCACGAAATATCTGACGCGGTCCACTAAGTACATTCAACAGGACAATGAAGGCAAAGACAACCATACAGTACGAGCAGAAAACCGTGACAATAGAGTATTGAAAGAAAACGAGTACCGCCTCAGCACAAAGGCCTGCCAAAAGCAACAGCCTGGCAAATTTATGCCAATACCCGGAACCGTCCCTCCCCCACAGCAGGCACCAGAAAAGGGTCTGAAAAAACAAAAAACCGGCGATATTGAAATAGAGTGGGGAAACGGTCGTTAGACTGTCGACAATAGCACAACCATTATTAAAGCAAAGAGTCTGCCCTTGAATGTAAATGGAAAATGCCTGCACCACAGTTAAAACACTAGCCAGAAATGCTACAATCGCACGTATCATGGGAGGTTTCTTTTTATGTTTAGAATCGTACTTATTAAAGTGTTGACGGAGATTACATAGCACCGTCGAATTCGGCACGATGCAACATTCCATTTCCATTACCTTTTGAAGGGCACATTTAAGTCAAATTTCCATAGAACTGCAACGAATTTTGCCTTCTCTTGTAATTCAGAAAACTGACACCGACAAAGGAGAGAAGCAGGATAACAACCATAGCAAGAAGCAGCTTGTTTCGCGCACTCAATCGATTCATAATAAGCCTTCTCTACGGTTTATTTGAATGACCCAAGGTTTTATAACAATAATCTAACCCCGGTAAACGGGAAAATAAGCCAGGATAAGTGCCTTTTTGGTCACTTTAAATTACTAATTTCAATACACTTTCCAGGTTTCTTGTTTTTTATACCCCTCAAGGGGGTACTAAAAAGAGTGACAGGAAATCTTGAGTAAGGCACTAACCCCGGTAAACGGGAAATAAAGTTACAAAAAAAATAGCAGGTACGCTCGTCTTTAGCTTTCTCAGCGGCTGGCTTTTGCCAGCTGACCACCCTACGGAAATTGAATGAAAATTGAATGGAAATTATCTCCTTTTAAAGAGTTATCAACCGAAGAGCTCTATGCAATCCTCAAATTGCGCCAACAAGTATTTGTCGTTGAACAGCAGTGTGTCTATCTGGACTGTGATGGTAAAGATAAAAGAGCATACCATCTGGCTGGATGGCACGACAGGGGGGAACCACCGGAACCGATTGCTTATATGCGTATAATGTACCCCGAAAAAGGGAACAAATTGACATCCATCGGAAGAGTTCTCACCCACCCGAATTTTAGGGGAAAAGGTTTTGGCAGAGAAATTATGGCAAGATGTCTGCTCGATATTGAGAAATATTACCCGGAATCACCTGTTTGTATTTCCGCCCAGCAATACCTTACTCACTTTTATGAGAGTTTCGGTTTTCGCGTATCTTCAGACAGTTACGAAGAAGATGGTATCCCCCACATAGGGATGACCCGCAATCCCTTGGCATAAG
>WTAT01000490.1 GCA_013139415.1 Desulforhopalus sp. | reverse complement strand
GTTCCGGCATTAGCAGAAGTTATAAAAAATAAACTGAGACCCAATAATAACCATTTCCTCATCTTGCTCTCCTTGTAAAAAACTTTCCTCTTAAATCAATATATCTTGCCTTATGTTGCGAGTTCACCTAACCGCCTGAAAACATGAAGAAATCCTCCTTGGGCCTCAAGGTCGGCAATTCCTTTTAATAACAAGGCGTTACCAGTGATCGTACAAATCAGCAAAAAAACTGTCAACATAACAATTGTGGTCATCACATACCTTTCCGCAACCATTTCCAGGAATAGATCCGCCCGTTAAAGGCTATCAAGCCAGTTCAGCGTCTCCGCTTCATTTTCCCAACCGATTAACTCATCGATTTTTGGGTCGTGAGCAAGAACGGATTGGGAATATTCGATAAATTTCTTTTGAACCTCTCTCCTTCGAGTCAGATCCATATGCAAATAGACCATGGTTGATTGGATGTTGTCGTGGCCCAGATGATTTTTGATATCAGATAAAGAGGCGCCGGAAGCGAGCATATTCACCGCACATGAATGTCTGAAGCTATGGGCAGGGTTGATATCTTTAAGCCGTTTAGGGCTCAAGGCCCTGGTCAGATGCTTTTTACAAAGGCGATAAATACCATGCCTGGTAAACCCTTTCCCGCGTTGATTGATAAACAAACGGTGTTGATATAACGGTGCCGGGGTTGGCCGGTATCTTTGGATATAGCGTTTGATGAGTTCCGTGGTTTTCGGCCAGAGATTTATCAATCGGAAGCGGTTTCCCTTGCCGAGGATGGCCAGTGTTTTTTGTTGGGAGTCAAAGTAGTCGAGGTTCAGGGTTGCTATTTCACTGGCTCTGGCGCCTGAGTCATAGAGGAGATGGAGCATGGTATAGTCCCGGAAGCCTTCCTTTTTCTTGAGGTCAACCGCATCAAAGATCGAAAATATTTCTTCCTGATGCAGAAAGCCGATCAGTTGTTTTTGGGTACGTTTTTGCGGAATATTCAGTATCCTCTCGGCAACTTCTCGTTTTTCCGGGTACATAAAGCGGATCATTTTGGCAAGTGATTTAAGGCCGGCCAGGCGGTGGTTCCTTGTTCTTGCGGTATTACTGCGTTGGACTTCAAGATAATCCAGGAAAGCCAGGATCAAGTCGGGAGTGAGGTGATCAACGGAGATGGCATCGATTTTCCGAGAAAGATACTTTGCCGCAAAGGGCAGGAAGAGGGTAAAGGTGTCCCGGTACCCTTTGATGGTATTCGTACTGCTGCCTTTTATGCGAGGAAGGTACTGGTCGAAAAAACAATGCATGCACGTAGAGAGTTTCATGTTTGTTCTTGATGCAAGCCGGCAAAGTTAGCCAGTCCCTGGCGTTGTTTGGCATCCAACACCTTAAGATATTTGACGGTATGCTTGTATTCACTATGTCCCATATAGATGGCTAGAACAGGCAAGGCATTCTGCGGGCAGCCGCCTTTTTCTTTGACGCACTTTAAGATATTTACGGCAAAAGAATGTCGCAGACTGTGGGGGGTAGGTGAGCTGAAGTTCGTATTGCCGATAATCCGTCTTGGCTGATCAAGCCTGATATTCTTGACGGCCTGGTGAAAGACGGCGCGGATCCTATGATCGTTCAGTCCCTTACGGTCATTGCCGGCCAGCAGGTATGGATTCCGACTGTTTGGCAGCAGGGAATGACGAACGGCCAGATAGTTTTCAATTTGCATTACCACAGATTTGGGCACCGGGATCAGACGGTCTTTTTTAAACTTGGTCTTTTGGATAGAGATGGTTTTCTCTTGAGGGCGATAGTGGTGGAGCTGCAGTCGCAGAGGTTCTGAGATTCTCAAACCGCACCGGGCCAGCAGCAGGATGGCCAGATAGCCGCTCAAATCCTTTAGATAATACCACCTGCTCTTGCGCAGTTTTTTACAAATTGCCGCCAACAGCTGGTCGGTTTCTGCCGGTGAAAAGACAAAAGGGATAATAGAATTTTCCTGAAGATACGGGATATCCTGGAGAGGATTTTCCGGGTAATATCCCTGGCGCACCAGGAATTGAAAAAAGACGCGTACCGTGGAAAGCACCCTGTTAACCGAGCGTGACTCTATTTTGAGATCCGCCCGTAATTCGAGAAAAAACGAGGGTGGCAATACTTCTTCGACAGGTTTCTTTTTCGTTAGGTAGCGATCAAAGGTGCGCAGGTGTGATAATGACGTTTTTTTCTCATAACCGAGATGTTCACGATAGGCGATAAATTCTTCCAATTTATGGACCAGGAAGCTATCAAAGCGTTTCATCAAAAAGCACCCTCCGCATGAGGCTTGTGTGAATGTGCAGATATTTTCGGGTGGACTCAATGCTGTCATGCCCCAACATTTCTTTAATCTCATAGAGTGAGACATCGGATTCCAGAAGGTTCTGGGCATATGTGTGTCGCAGCCAGTAAGCTGATGCCTCCGAGGGAAGACCGGCTTTGCGCATACTCCTTTTTATGGAATAAGACACCGCATAGGGCTTAATAGGCCGACAAGGTACGTGAAGACTCAAGAAAAGGTGTCGGTGTTTGCTTTTTGGCCTGGCGCCGATAAGATAGGCTGCCATGGCCTTGATGGTCTCTTTGGGCAGCGGGAGTTTAATGGGATTGTCGGCTTTTCGCTCCCTGAGACTTAGTTCACCCTTTTTGAAGGAGATATCATCCAGAGTAATCAGGCATATCTCCCTGGGGCGAAGACCAAGGGTATAGGCCAGATGGATCATGGCATAAGTCCGAAGATCTCCGGCAGTAGAGAACTCCAAGCCGGCAAACAATCTTTGCACTTCGTGGGTCCGTAAAAACGTGGGTGGTTTGGCCCGGGAAAATATATGTGGTCCAACGACAAGAGAGGCAAGATCCCTTTTCAATATCTTACGCTCCTGGTACAGATATTTCAGAAATCCCCGGAGATAGGTACGATAAATTCTGCATGTCTGTTGCGAAAAACCCACATTAAATTCCGCACTGAAAGCGTCTACTTGTTCGATCTTTATTTTAGAAAATTTGATATCGGTTTTTCTCAGGTAATCATTGAATGCGGCAAGAACTCTTCTGATCTGCTTGATCTGTGCCGCAGAGTCATACCGGGCCTGCGCACGGTATTGCAGATACTCTTCATAAATGGCCGGCAGCCGTTGAATTTGCTTTCTAGCCATGGCTCCCTCCAATTCTTCTGATCTTCCGAGATATCCGTCTCATGGTCGGCCATCTTATCAGAACCATCAGAGATAGCGATCTCGTCTTGTATCTTGCATCCCCCTGCCAGTCACGTAGAATCCGCACCGGCAGCGCCTTGCCAGAATGATCTCGTCTTGTATCTCATCTGTGAGCCATTTTACCGGTACCACGAGACGTATTGACTTTACTGGGCTTGAGTGGGGTATCTCGTCTTGTATCTCACGCCGTTTCCCTGCCCGCCACTGTTTTTGATAGTCAGGATGCTGCTCTCGCCACTCCTTCGTGTTCTCATAACGGCCCGTAAAATAATCCGGATTTGCCTTGACCCATTTCTCTTGACTTTCTCTCTTGCGCTTCACCCGACATATCTCTCTGCCGCAACCAACCTGGCGATCCCATACCCGATAATCAGGCGTAAAAAATCGTCCGCAATATTTACAGTTCTTCTGCCGTCTTTGTTTATCTTTCACCATATTCATCCATCCGTTCACGATAATCTTGCCTGACAAACCAACCTGGAGTTTGCTAAAAAACCTGCTGGTGGCAGGCTTGCTTTAGGAGGGTTAGATAAACACAATTATGGCGGGTCGATTACACATTATCTCGGGAGGAGATGTGCCCTGGGGCAAGCCGTTGGAGCCGACGAAATGACACTAGCGCCGATCTGAATTGTTGATAAATAGAAATGGAAGAAATTAGAAAAATAAAGAGGAACTAAAAGAATGATAAAAATAAAATGGCTGGAATAAAAACATATTGAAAAAGAAAAGAAAAAGAATGAAAGGGATTAAATTCTCACAACATAACTAAACTCGCAATACAACTTGCCATCACCTAGCATCTGGTCTTAGCAATTACCGTTTTCCCTTCATACTGGCAATAGTTAGTTCTTCGGATGGTACTGCTACTCAAGGTTGATAGCAGGCATCGATAATTTCAGGTGCTGTCAATTCATGGCCCTTAGTGTCATGCAAAATCTTACGAAAAATCCATATCAGAAGGTAACCAATCCGCTAATATCAGCATGCTCAACCGTCGTTACAGGATCCCGCCTCGGCTAATGCCCTGTATATGAAATGCCCCCCGATAAAACAGGGGGCAATAGATTAATCTTTCCCACTTGACACTGTCAGACATATCAGCAAACGTCTTGACTTTTGAGCTGATATATTCCGTACTGATTAGAACTCTTTCACATTCCTTTCCCGTAACCACCTGCAGAGGGAGGCGGCTCAATCTTAATGGTCGAAGACGGGGGTTGGGACCCGTAGCCACCTGTTGATGGCTGTTGTTCGACTGATTCGCTTGTAATCGGAGGCGATGCTCCATAACCATAGCCACCCGTGGTGGCGGGAGGTTGAGTTTCTTTCTGGACGGCAGGCGGAAGAGGTGGGGCTCCATATCCAGCGGTAGTTGATGGAGCCGGAGCCATGTCCCAGCCAGAGCTTCCTTCTTTTTTGTCAGGCTGCTGGCAAGCTATTGTCAAAACTAATAATCCTGCTGCAATTATTAAAATAGTTACAAAAGATTTTTTCATTGATAGCTCCTTATTTTCAACTATGAATTAAATTCTAATAACCAGGAACAATGGGTCCAATACCACTGTCCTTGGCAGCTCCACCACAAATAGTCGAATCATGACGATTGATTTCGTCTGCCTGTTTCGCGAACGAGTTGTAATGTCCTCTTGAATCTACACGGAATCCATTTGGTTTGTTAAGGGTAATCGATTCGGAGCGTCCAAGTGTATCGGTTCTCCAAGGCGAGCCTTTTTCCAGCAGGCCGCCTGAGGATGGGTCAATGCCTGCCATCTGCCCCCACTGATTCCAGCTCCCGTCATAGATTTTCACCGGCCAGTTGAGCACAGCATCAAGAACGAGAAAAAGCACAGAACCATCCTCTCCGTTTTTGCCGTAAACATAAGAAATCTTGTTTTCGTCTATATTGTATTTATTGAGGGCACTCAACAAATCTTCTTTTGGAAGGAGCTGATTGGTGTTACTTTCCCCAATCAATAGTGATTTGTAGTCAATATTAACAGCTGTTCGTAGATGCCCTTCAAAAACAACGTATTCGTTTTTTTCATTGTTCAGTAGCGTACTGCCTGGATTTCCGGCGTATTCTGCAGAGGTGCGGGCGTCTATAATGATAGTTGCTGGATCGTTGTCTTCTAACAGCGAAATCATTTCTGCAAACGACGCTCTCACGGCAGAAAAAGAGTGGGATCCTCTGGTGCTGCAGACACTGTATTGACAGGGTTCCTGAATAGAAGAGTTCTCAGTTTGCAGGGCGAATCCGGCTGCAGCATATGTGGCATTAGTACCGTTAAGGACTTTCAGTTGCTGCCGCGGAAACCCCCAATAGTGAAAATTAAAATAAGCCCGACCGATACTTGTCATCCTGCTTCCGGTGAAGATAATAATTGAATCTGTGTCAATGTTGACCCGGCGGACTATATCGTCCATTTGAGACTTGGTCGGTACTTGGAAAGAGTTGCTGGAGATGCCGTTTGATCGTGTCGCCCTTAAATCTCCATCTTCAAGAAGATGCGCTCCCGGAACATGGCCCTGACGGTAGCCCTCCTGGGTATCAACATCAAGAATGACCATTCTGCTGTATCCGAATGTATCAACCCCATAGCCCATTGTCAGCCAATTGTTCAAAATCTTCGGCGTAATCATTACTTCAGGGATAAGGCCCATGACTCCAGCATGGTTTAAGCCGCCACC
>WTAT01000362.1 GCA_013139415.1 Desulforhopalus sp. | reverse complement strand
TATGCAGGCCTTGTTTGATGCAGTCCAGACTTTGGCCATGTCCCGTCAGGTTTCAGGGGCGCGCCTGGCAATTTTAACAAATGGCGGCGGCATAGGGGTGATGGCCACCGACACACTGATCGATCGTGGCGGCCGGTTGGCTGAGCTGGGGAACGAAACTCTCGACAGTCTCAACCAAGTTCTTCCGTCCACCTGGTCACATGGCAATCCGGTTGATATCATCGGTGATGCTCCCGGCAGCCGCTATGCCGATGCCCTAGAGGCCCTTGTCAATGATAAAGGGACGGATGCTGTTTTGGTGCTCAATTGTCCCACAGCGGTGGCTTCGTCCACTTCGGCAGCCCAAGCAGTGATCAATACTCTCCAAAACAGAACATCGAAATACAACCGCACGGTAGTACTGACCTGCTGGATGGGTGATGGATCGGCCCTGGAGGCCCGGCGCATTTTTACTGAAAACCACATTCCCACCTATGCAACACCCACCGAAGCAGTGCGGGGGTTCATGCAGATAGTGCGCTACCGAAAAAGTCAGGAAATGTTGATGGAGACACCACCCAATATTCCCGAGATATTTACTCCAGATTCGGCCAGGGCCCAGCAACTGATCGATAGGGCACTCGCTGGAAATCGAACTTGGCTGACGGAGTCAGAAACCAGAGCGGTCCTGGCAGCCTACGCCATTCCCATCGTGGAAACCTATGAAGCAGCTTCCCCGGAAGCAGCCGCTGAGCTGGCTGAAAAAATTGGTGGGCCAACTGCCCTGAAAATTCTTTCAGCGGATATTATTCACAAGTCCGATGTAAACGGTGTCAGTCTCAACCTTGAGACCCCAGATGTGGTGCGTGAAAATGCAGCTGCCATGCTGGAGCGTGTGCGCAACCTGCGGCCCGATGCCCACTTTCAGGGATTTACGGTTCAGCCAATGATTCACCGTCCCCATGCCCATGAACTGATTATCGGAATTGCGGATGGTGGCCTTTGGGGTCCGGTGATCCTGGTGGGTCATGGTGGTATTGCCGTAGAGGTGCTCGGGGACAAGGCTCTCGCGCTGCCCCCGCTCAATATGCACCTGGCCCATGAAGTGATTGCGCGTACCCGGGTTTATCGTCTTTTGCAAGGCTATCGAGGAATGCCGGGAGCAAATCTGGACAGTATAGCCCTGACTCTGGTGAAAGTATCTCAACTGGTTTGTGACATTGCAGATATCGCCGAGTTGGATATCAATCCGCTGCTGGCCGATGAGCATGGGGTGATGGTTCTGGATGCCCGCATTAAGGTGGTCAAGGCTACGTGTGCGGCGGTCGATCGGCTGGCAATTCATCCCTACCCCAAAGAATTGGAAGAACCCCTGAGCCTGCCGGACGGGCAAACTCTGCTCATCCGTCCGGTCCGTCCAGAAGACGAGCCGAATTTTCAAAAGATCTTTGCCAGCTTATCTCCAGAAGAGATCCGCCTGCGCTTTTTACATCCCATGAACATCATGCCGCATACCCTGGCTGCCCGACTCACCCAGATCGATTATGACCGGGAGATGGCATTAGTTGTGGAAGGTAAAAATCAAGCAGGAGAAGCGGAACTTTACGGAGTAGTGCAAATCAGTGCCGACCCGGACAATGAACGTGCAGAATATGCCATCTTGCTACGTCGCGACATGACGGGTTTGGGGCTCGGACCCATGCTCCTGCGTCGCATCATTGATTATGCCGGCAGTCGAGGAATTGGTGAAATCTTTGGCGAGGTTCTCAGTGAGAATAAATCCATGCTCAAGCTGTGTCGTGTATTCGGGTTTAGGGTCAAATCAGATAGAGAAGATCCCGGAATAATGAAAGTCTCCCTTAAGCTCTAACAAACAATGGAGCACTCGCTCGTCTCATCCGTTTTTTTCTGGTACACGTGGGAGTTTTGCCCCAAGATAGGCCCTGCAGCCGTTCAGGGTTGCCAGTTGTGGGTAGTCGATCTCCGGGATTTTGAACTGGAGAGCTTGCTGGAGCTGCTCGATGAGGTTGACAAAGTCCACTGAATCAAAATCAAATTGATCTCGAAAACGAACATCCGGATTCAGGTTTTCAAGATTCGACTCGGGTGCAATTTTTGAGATGGTTTGCAGGACAAGGGTTTCTATTTCTGTCGGTGTCATAGTTTTTTGCTCCTTATCAGTACTAAGTGTCTATGGTATATTCTGCGGTAAAACATTTAGTCAATAATGAAATCTTTCCAGAAGTACCGACTGTCAATCAAGATCGCTCGAATCATATTTGCTACGGTGATCTTGATGAAACGCCCTGTACGGGGCCGCTGTCAGGTGTTGTTGTGGCTGGGGTAGAAAAACCCCCTGGCTACCCAATTAGGCCATACCTAATACGTGTTGAATTTCTGGCAGCATTCTTTGGACACATTTTTTTCCCTCACTTATAGCTTCATTTGCACGATAAAACTCCAATAGTCCAATATGTGACAGCTTTGGAGAAAGTAAAATATCTGGAGGGTCTCCAGCCATACGACTCCTTGTAATTCTGTCCTGCGCAATATTGACTGAGCCAGCGATAGCTTCAAACAGGCTCGGAGGTTGATCTTCAACTTTTGTTGTTGAAAATACCGAAGCTGTATATTCTGTGACTAAACTGGTGATTTTACCTACAACACTTTTATCTTGTTTTATTATATTTTTTGGCTTTTGAAAATGTTTCCCAGCAATATCACCATTTAAATTTACTTGTCCTTCGCAAAAATTAACACGTGGCAAATATGTCGTAACACATCATGCTCTGTGCAGTGATTGAATACAATTCTCCAGAGTCAGGTTTTAAAACAGACGATTTCAAGGCGAACTCTTTGATTGAG
>WTAT01000085.1 GCA_013139415.1 Desulforhopalus sp. | reverse complement strand
AATATAAACATCCCCAATATTAAAAAAATCGAACCCAATATCCATGCAGGAACAAAGTATCTCCACTTTATAATGAACAGATACTTTATCGACCCGGACATTAGCAAACTGGACCGGGTGCTGTTTACATTTGCCGCCTACAATGCCGGCCCTGCAAGAGTCGCAAAATTGCGAAACGAGGCCAAGTCAATGAAGCTGGATCCCAACATCTGGTTTAATAATGTCGAAGTTGTTGCAGCCAGGAGAATTGGCCGGGAAACCGTACAGTATGTGAGTAATATATTTAAATACTATCTCGCCTATGCCGCCATTGTAAATCAGGAAACGGCAACGAAGACATCAAAAAGTCTCATAGGCCAATAGAAACGATATGGAATTATTTTTGATCGCTGTTTCGGCAGTATTTTTCATTGGTATCCTGGTTTCATCTGAACCTGAATGGAAAGGTGCTACGAGGTTGTTACATGCTGTGTTGGGTTTGCCAAAAAAATCGAGGTGTCATGATGAATTAGTGCCTTACTCCTGAATGACAGGCTTTCAGGAGGCACTATGCCCAATCTATGAGCCCGTTGATTTACGGCCTTTTCGTCCGATCTCCGCGTTATGTGATAAAAAATAATCCTCGAAGGTAAGCGCAGACTCCTATGTCAACTATATGTCTCCGGTTATTTTTTTCACATGCCTTGATATCGAACGAAAATTCTCAAAAATCAACAGACTCCCCTATTGGGTGTAACTAATCAATAGTACAAAACGAGTTGTGGGATAGGAAAATTATGAGACAACAGAGTAAATTGCAGGTAACGATACGAGGCGTAGTGGTTGGCGGTCCCAGGCCACTGATATGTCTGCCGCTGGTAGGGGACACGAAAGCTAAGATTCTCAAGGAAGCTAAAGAGTTGGTTACACTGCAGCCTGATCTGCTGGAGTGGCGCGTCGATGCCTACGACAAGGTGGAAAATATAGAGGATTGTTTGTCTCTTTTGGAAGAGCTACGTGGAAGCATTAGCGATATCCCGCTGATCTTTACCTGCCGCATAGATCTGGAAGGTGGGGGGAAAAAGATTGCACAGAAAAAACGGCTGGAGCTGTTAACCGCAGCTATGGAATCCGGCAATGTTGACATTGTCGATGTTGAATTATGTAATGGGGAAGAATTTGTAAAAGCCATAAACGAACGAGCCAAGGCTAATAATGTGAAATTGATCCTTTCTTACCATAATTTTAGAGAAACCCCCAGTGAACCGTTTATCTATGCCAAGCTGGTCGAGGCTCAGACTGCAGGCGCTGACATTGCAAAACTTGCAGCAATGCCAAAAAATTATGGAGATGTCTTGACTCTTCTCAGTGCAACCAATAAAGCCAGAAATGAAAGTGTACACGTGCCTATTATTACGATGTCCATGGGGCCTGAGGGTGCGATCAGCAGATTGGCCGGCGGTCTGTTCGGCTCTGATATTACTTTTGCCATTGGCATGCAGGCTTCTGCCCCTGGGCAGATACCAATAAAAGATCTGAAGACAGGTATGGCCTTGCTGTATAGTACTGAAAGTTAGTTAAGGCTACCTTGAAAAATTACTTTTCCTTCCAATATCTACGTTATGGTCAAATTTTTCAAAGTACCCTTAAGATTTTTTTTCTGGGATAGTTCTTGGATCTACTCCAAAAGCTATTGTTTCGATGCCATCAGGGAGTGAGCTGCTTCTGACATTTCCTCAATAAGTGGATCGGTGCCTGTAAAGAGTTTAAAAGCTGCTGCGCCCTGGTAAATAAGCATTCCAAGGCCCGGGACAATGGTGCATCCCTTGTCTTTGGCCGTCCTGAGCAGTTTGGTCATCAATGGATTGTACACGATATCGGCAACAATTAAATCTGGTGATATCAGTGAGTTGTCGATTGGTAATTCATCCGCCCGTGGATGCATGCCAATGCTTGTACTATTTATCAGAACATCGCAACCAGCTATTGCTGTTCTTTGGTTTTCCAGCGATTGTCCTACGACTTTGGTACAGGAGCGTATTTTTTTATTGATTTCCTCTGCAAGTCTAACCGCTTTTGCAGGAGTACGGTTGTAAATGTATATCTTTTCGGCACCATGAAAAGCGAGTGTCATTGCTATGGCACGTGCAGCACCTCCGCATCCAAGAAGAAAAAATCGTTTTCCTTTAACGGTATCATGCGTCTCCTCTTCAAAAGACCGAATAAACCCTTCCCCGTCAGTATTGTATCCTTTAGTTTTCCCATTCTTGACAATAATGGTATTCACTGCCCCAATTGTAGCCGCCAAAGGGTCTAGTTCGTCCAAAGACTCGATGATATCGATCTTATGGGGAACAGTGACATTAAAACCGGCCACATTCATCTTAGAGAGGCCCGAAAACACTTTCTGAAGATTTTTCCCAGTAACCTCCACCGGCATATAGCAATAATCCATCCCGAGTTTTTCGAAAACACGATTGTGCATGGGAGGGGAGATGGAGTGACCCAGAGGATTTCCAAGAAGTATTACCAGTTTTGTTGTAACGCCGGGATATCGTATCATTTAAATTTTTAAACTCGGTGGACAAGTGAGGCAATAGAACAGGTGTAGCTGTCTTATTTCTATGTTAAGGCAAGGAATAACTTGGCCGGGCACTTCCAACGATGGCAGTGCTCGGCCAATTTTTCGAGATTACATATTTCTGCGATACTGACCTCCAACCTCATAGAGGGCATTGGTGATCTGACCGAGGCTGCAGTGTTTTACCGTATCCAGCAGTTCTTCAAAGAGATTGCCATTGCTAAGAGCAACTTCCTTCAGCTTTT